>NZ_JBFANH010000015.1:0-220341 GCF_040674755.1 Nocardia sp. NPDC049737
ACCGAGCGCACCCAGCTCGACGGCACCGGCAATGTCAAGGGCACCGGCGTGTTCAAGGACTGGGACATCCAAGCGGTCTACCGCGCCGTCGGCTATCTGTCGCAGAGCATCGCGAAGCTGCCGTTCGATGATCACGCGGGTGTGGTCCCGAACGAGGCGGGCCGGGTGCTGGTCGACGAAGGCGCAGACGGCGCCGCGCGTTTCATGCCTGGTGTTTACGTCACCGGCTGGATCAAGCGCGGTCCGCTCGGATTGATCGGCCATACCAAGGGCGATGCCAACGAGACCGTGGCCTGCCTGCTCGATGACCGCGAGAGGCTCTCGGGCGCAAAGGATCCCGCACCGGAGGCGGTCATCGATTTCTTGACGGGCAAGGGCATCCCCTTCACCACCTGGCAGGGCTGGTATCGCCTCGACGCCCATGAGCGCGCCCTCGGCGAGCCGGAGGGCCGCGAGCGCGTCAAGGTCGTCGAACGCGCGGACATGCTGCGCGCCAGCTTCGCCTGATCTAACCTTCTCGAGAAAGCCGGGTCATCCATGTCGATCACTGCCACGCAACCTTTGACGGAAGAGGGGATTCGGCAGGCGTTGAGCCTCGTCGAGGATCCGGAAATACACCGCCCGATCACCGAACTGGATATGGTCGCATCGATCGCTATCGACGCCGCGAATCACGTCAGTGTTGGAATTCTGCTCACCGTGGCGGCCTGTCCGCTGCGCGAGCGTATGGTCCGAGATATCCGGGAGGCGGTGCTAAAGATTCCTGGAACCAGTTCCGTAACAGTCGAATTCGGCGTCATGACCGACGAACAGCGCACCGCGCTGCGCCGGCGGATTCGCGGTGATGACGAGCCGGTGATCCCCTTTGCGCAGCCCGGTTCACTCACGCGTGTCTACTGCGTCGTATCGGGTAAAGGCGGTGTCGGAAAGTCCAGTGTCACTGTGAATCTCGCCGCTGCCATGGCGGCAGATGGGTTACGCGTCGGCATTCTCGACGCCGATATCCACGGCCATTCGATTCCCGCCATGATGGGTGTCGATGCGCGCCCCACGGCGGTGGACCGAATATTGATGCCACCCGCCGCGCACGGCATCAAGGTCATTTCGATCGGCATGTTCGTCGAGGGCAACGAGCCGGTTGTCTGGCGCGGCCCGATGCTGCACCGCGCGTTGCGGCAGTTCCTCGTCGATGTCTATTGGGGTGATCTCGACGTCCTGCTGGTCGACCTGCCGCCTGGCACCGGCGATATCGCGATCTCGCTGGCCCAGATGCTGCCGACGGCAGAGTTGCTCGTCGTCACGACACCCCAGCAGACAGCGGCCCGAATCGCGGAACGGGCTGGTGCCGTCGCGGCCCAAACGAAACAGCGGGTGGCCGGGGTGGTCGAGAACATGTCCTGGTTCGATGGGCCCGACGGTTCTCGGCAGGCGCTCTTCGGCTCCGGTGGCGGCGCGCTGGTCGGCGAGCGGCTCACCGCGATCCTCGGTGTGAATTGTCCGCTACTCGGCCAGATCCCGTTCGATCCCGACGTATGCGCCACGGGAGATCAGGGCATACCGATGGTGATCACCGATCCGGAATCGACCACTTCGGCAACGTTCCGCGCTATCGCGACCACATTGACCGACAGGCCTCGCGGCATCGCACGGATGAGCCTGGCGGTGCATCCGACCGGCTGATTTCGCTATCGCGGAATGGACGCGATCACACCTTGTGCGGTTGTATGACAGCCGTGATCCGGTTTCGATCCGGTCTGGTGCCACTCGACGAGGTCACCTCATGGGTCGAGCTTCGAGCCCCTGCCGACCACCCGTAGCACGCGGTAGCCGTGTTCCCGAAGACGCGGTCGTATGATCGAGTTCGTAACCAGCTCTGCCCATCGACAGCAGCATATTTGCCACGCCGAACAAGAGGGCTCCGCTTCCTCGCTCGAGCGTTATCCCGGATTCCGACTTGTCAGCCATGGCAATCAGGACACTTCGAGGGGACAGCATTATGCGTACCGAAGGCGATACCTGGGACATTGTGAGCAGCGTCGGCATGACAGCACTCGGTGTCGCGGCCGCACGCGCTATCGAGACGAAACGGCCCGATGCCCTCGTCCATGACGAGTACGCCGCCCAGTTCGTGGTGGCATCCGGCGATTCGGACATGAACCGACTGATCAACGATCCGACGCTGTGGGCGCAGATCCCGTTCACCTCTGGATTCATCGGATATCGAAGCAGGTTCTTCGACGAATTCTTCCTGTCCCCGGCGGCGGACGCGGTGACCCAGGCGGTGATTCTGGCTGCCGGGCTGGATGCCAGGGCCTACCGGCTGGATTGGCCGCCGGGCGCGGTTGTATTCGAGATCGACCAGCCCAAAGTGCTGGAGTTCAAACGTCAGGTGCTCACCGAATCCGGCGCCGTGCCGCGATCGGATCGGCGTGAGGTGGCCGTCGATCTGCGAGGCGACTGGCCTGCGGCGCTCGTCGAGGCGGGCTTCGATCCGACCTCGCCCACCGCATGGTCGGCGGAGGGGCTGCTGCCATACCTGCCAGGCGTCGCACAGGATGCCTTGTTCGCACGGATCGGTCAGCTTTCGGTGCCCGGTAGCAAGGTGGCGGTGGAGACTGTCGGCAAGGGAGTCGATATCGCCCGTATCGCCGAGCAGGAGTCGGAACACTTGAAAGACACTCCGTTCGGCAAGGTCGACCTCGCGTCACTGTTCTACACCGACGAACGCACCGATCCGGCTGAATTGCTCGCCGCCCGCGGGTGGACCACCTCATCCCTGCGCCTGCGGGAACTGGCCGAACGCTACAACCGTCCCGTGGCACCGGTCGCGGAGCCGCTGGCGCAAATGTTCGACAGCACGCGATATCTGACGGCTGTCAAGCCGTTCTGATTCGGCGGCGACACCGTCTCCGGCCGCGTCCACATCTGCGAATTCGACCGGTTGCGAAGCGGCAGTTCACATTTGAACGATGCGATCTACCACGATCGCTACCGGCGAACGGCCTACGGCTGGAGATTCACCGAGCAACTCGCCGCTGGTGGGATCACCGCCGGGACAGAACTGACCGGGCGTGGACGTATCCGTTGCCGAGCTGCACCGGTGATCATGCGGCGCCCACGGGGGCGTCGCACCTACAGGCAACCCTATGGGCAGCATCGCGTTATGTATGGCCTCGTCGAGATCGACGACATCCACCTCGCGAGCGGTCGACCTGAACGCCGCATGCGGCAGTAGAGATGATTGCCCCAGATTCGCTTCTTGCCGAACGAATGCCAGTTGATCGCCGGTGGCGCGTGCGCGCAGCGATACCAGCGGCCCGGTGTCGGCGCGTATGCGGACCCATGCCCCTGGGAGGTGGAGCCCGCTCGGCTTGGGCCCGTACATCGAACGGCATCGCATTGTGCTGGGGCCGCGTCCGTCGAACCTGGTTCGGCGAGCCATGAGCGGGCAGTGTCCGAGATCCACGCGTTCTCGCCCCGAAGTGTCATTTTCGGCGTATTCGACTCTTTCCTCGAGTGTGTCGCTGTAGATTTGCCGGCGATGGGATTTGGATTCAGCCTTGCTTGGCACTAATGCCGCGACAATCCGTGGAGGTCAAGGTCGTGACTCGTCCGTTTCATCTTCGAATCCCCCGCAGCCGGTGCGGCGGTTTGGCCGCTGCCCTCGGTGCATTGGGTGTTGCACTCGCGCTGATGCTGGCGACGACGGCAACCGCAGAACCGCTGTATCCGGTGCCCGATCCCGACCCGTTCTACGCCGCGCCGGCGGATCTGGGCGCGCACCAACCCGGCGACGTCCTCGACGTGCGGGCAATGCCGCCGGTGCCCCTCTTCCCTGGCGCCACCGCCACAATGGTCAAATTCCGGTCGACCGACTCGCACGGCGGGCCGATCGCGGCGACTACCACGATTCTTACCCCCTTCGGCCACCATCCCGACGGGCCGTTGCTGTCATATCAGCATTTCATCAATTCGCTGGGCACCGGCTGCGCGGTATCGCACACGCTGTACAACGGCGATGTGAATCTGGCGGCGACGGCCTCGATGTTGAACGTCATGCTGCAGCAGGGGTGGAGTATCGCGATGCCGGACCATCTCGGACCGCAGTTCGCTCTCGGAGCGGGGCATTTGGGTGGCCACATCGTGTTGGACGGTATCCGGGCGGCGAAACATCTGCCCGAACTCGCGGTGCAGCGCAGTCCTGTCGCGATGGCGGGCTACTCCGGCGGCGGCCTGGCCACTGCATGGGCGGCAGTGCTGCAGCCCTCGTATGCGGCTGAGTTGCGGATCACGGGCGCGGCCATCGGCGGTGTCCCGGTGAATTTGGTGACGATGGCGCAGGCGTTGGGCCTCGAGTCGCACCCGGCCTTCGGCCTGGCCATGGCGACGGCAATCGGTCTGGAGCGGGAATATCCGAACGAAATGCCGACCAGCTTGTATCTGAACCCGCGTGGCATCGCGCTGCGTGACGCCATGGCCAATCGCTGCACCAATGAGATCCTCGCCATCGGAGCCAACGGCAGCGCGCGTGAGTTCGTCACCAGCACTTCGGTCTTCGACAGGCCCGAAGCCCGGACGGTGGCGGAGGACAACAGTCTGGAGCTCTACCCTGCGGTGCCGGAAATTCCCATGTTCGAATGGCATTCGCCGAGCGACCCGCTGATTACGGTCGATGCCATCAACATAACCAACCGCCGCTGGTGCAATGCCGGCGTGCAACTGCAGACCGAGGTGGTGTCGGTGCCCGAGCATTTGTCCGCGGCGGCAGCGGGCGCCCCTGAGGTACTGCGGTGGCTCAACGGCCGGGTTCACGGAGAGCCCGCGCCTGTCGCCTGCTGATATCCCTATCAGATCCTGACGGGGTCGATATCGAGGTGTTCATCCCGCTCTTCGTGTGAGCCGCCCCCTCACCCACGAACTGGCTGAGAAGGGAAGCTCAACGAATTCGGACCCCATTGCGGAAGCAGGTCTTCCGCAATGGGGTCCAGAGTGGTCCTCATGACGAAAACAGCGACTATTCGCCCCTTCCGGATCGACATTCCGCAAGCCGAGCTCGACGAGCTGCGTGCGCGGCTCGCGAGCGCGCGTTTGCCGCATGCGGTGCCCGGTACCGAATCCGATTGGGGGCGTGGGATTGCGCCGGATTACCTGCGGGAGCTGGCCGAGTATTGGCGCAACGGGTTCGACTGGCGGGCGCAGGAGGCGAAGCTCAATGCGTATGACCAGTTCACGACCGAGATCAATGGGCAGATCATCCATTTCTTCCATGTCCGGTCGCCCGAGCCGGATGCGGTGCCGCTGCTGATTACGCATGGGTATCCGAGTTCGGTAGTCGAGTTCCTCGAGCTGATCGGGCCGTTGACCGATCCGCGTGCGCACGGTGGGGATTCGGCGGATGCGTTTCATGTCGTGATTCCGTCGTTGCCGGGTTTCGGTTTCTCCACACCGCTCGCCTCGGCCGGATGGGAGTTGGCGCGCACCACCGAGGCTTTCGCCGAGCTCATGGCTCGGCTCGGCTACGAGAAGTTCGTCGCCCAGGGCGGTGATATCGGTGCGGGCGTGACCGGGCGTCTGGCCGCCACGCATCCGGAGCGGGTCATTGCGACGCATGTGAACAGTGACCGGGGCTCGCTCGGTCTGGTGGGGGAGCAGCTGCCGATGCCCGAGGGTTTGACCGAGGACGAACTCGCCGCCATCGAGGCCGCGCGGGCCCGGTGGAATCAACAGAAGGGTTACCTGGTCCTGCAGACCACCCAGCCCAATGCCATTGCCGCCGCGCTGACCGATTCTCCGATTGCGCAACTGGCGTGGATCGCGGAGAAATTCCAGGTCTGGACCGATCCGGCCCGCGCAACCGGCGAGGCGGTCGACCGTGACCTGCTGCTGACCAATATCAGCGTCTACTGGTTCACCCGCAGTGGCGCTTCGGCCGCTCAATTCCTTTGGGAGACAGCACATTCCGATTTGGATTGGGTGGCATCGTCGGGCGTGCCGCAGGGGTGGGCGGTATTCAATACCGATCCATTGATGCGTCGGGTGATGAACACGGAAGGGTATATAGAGCACTTCAGCGAATACGTGGAGGGCGGTCATTTCGCGGCGCTGGAACAGCCGCAACTCCTCGTGGGCGATATCCGAACGTTCTTCTGGGCCTATCGCGGCTGAGCAGGTGTAATGGGCGGGCGCCGGCTCGCCCCATTACGTCGTCAGGCGTAGGGGCGAGTCTGTCCGTATACGGATGTAGCGGCGATCGCACCGGCCTACCGTTTCGGTATGACTTGGAACGAAGTGAGCACGAGCAGTTACGCCCTGCTGACCACTTACCGGAAAGATGGCACACCGGCCGGTACCCCCGTGTGGGTGGCTCCGGACGGTGAGCGGATTGTGGTGTGGACCAACCCGAAGACCTGGAAGGTCAAGCGGATCCGCCGCAATCCGGCGGTGACACTGCAGATATGCGACGGCCGCGGCCACCCGAAGAGCGAGGAGAAGGTCGCGGGCAAGGCCGAGCTGCTGGATGCGGTGGGAACGCAGCGGGTGCGTGATCTCGTCTCACGCAAATACGGGATCATCGGCACCGTGCTGATTCGCCTGCACAAGCTGTTCAGGGGCGCGGACGGCTCGGTGGGGATCGCGATTACACCGGCGTAGGTCAGGCCGATTCCGCGAGGCTCGCCGAGCGCCAGGTGTCGGCGAGTTCCTGCAGCGGAATCTCCAGGGCCGCCGCCAGCGACACGATCGTCCCGAATGCGGGCGTCGGTAGCCGTCCGGTCTCGATCTTGCGCAGCGTTTCCGGTGAGATTCCGGCCGCCTGAGCAATACGAGCGGGTTCGCGATCGGCGCGCGCGGCACGCAGTCGGGCTCCGAGGCGGCGACCGGCCTCGACCTGGGCGGGAGTCAGCGGAAGTCGGACCATGCGTCCAGACTATGGACGGTATTTAAATACCGCAAGCTCAACCGTTGTACTTCACCCGACCTCTAGCGTCTGGTTGCGTGCGGGTCAGGTGGACGCACGGGTTCGAGGTGCGCGTTCAAAGGAGGGGCGGGTGGAAAGGTGACCGGCAGTTCCGTCAGTGCCCGGTGGAATGGGCCCGGCCGCCATGTCGGCGTGCCGTCCGGTACGTCGAGCCGGATTTCGGGCAGGGCATCGAGGAGCTGGTCGATGGCATCCTGAGCGATCAAGTAGGCCAGGGATTGCGCGGGGCAGGCGTGTGGGCCGATACCCCAAGCCAGGTGGGAGCGATTGCCTGCCAGGTCATCGGTGCGGATCGAAGGATCGTTGTTGCAGGCGGCCATGCTGATGACGACCGGCTGATTGGCAGGCAGCCACACGCCGTCGACAAGGATCGGCTGGCGAGGGTAGGTGATGAGCAGGTTCGCCAGCGGCGGGTCATCGAACAACACCTCATCCAAGGCCTCCCGCGAGGACAGATTGCCGCCCAGGACACTGTCACCGAAACGATTGTCGGTGAGGATCAGCAGAAGGGTATTAACGATCAGGTTCAGTTCGAACTCGATGCCAGTGCCGTAGACCTGCGAAACATGGTGCGACACCTCCACGTCATCCAGCGCGGCCGGATGCTGTTGCAGGACCGAGGTGATGTCGTCCCCGGGCTCCGTTCGTTTGAGGGTCACCAGATTCATCAGTGCCGCGCCGAGCATCTGGCTGCCCTTCTCGGCATCGACCCCCTCGAGCAACGCGGCCGTGCCGGCGGCGACCTGCTGCCCGATCTCCGGCGGGCAGCCGAGCATGGAATTGACGACTTCGAACACCAGCGGGTAAACGTACTGGCTGATCAGCTCCGCGCGGCCGTTCTGGCAGAAGCTGTTGATCAGGGGGGTCGCGATGTCCTCCACGATGTCGTGCATGGCGTAGAGATCCACGGCGTCGATGCTCGCGCTGATCGCCTGCCGATACCGCACGAACTCGGTCCCGGTGCTTCTGCTGGCCATGGGACGCCATTCCAGCAGCGGGAGGATCGGGCAATCGGCGGGGACCGTCTTCTGCCAGGCGCGCGGATCGGCCGGGAAGTGATCGGGATCGTTGAGAATTCGCACTGCGGCGTTGTAGCCGATCACCAGCGTGGCGGGCACGCCGGGCGCCAGTTCGACCGGCGCCAAAGAGCCGTACTGTCTTCGCATTTCACGGTATGCGTGGTGCGGATCGGCGGCGAACTCCGGCGAGTGCAGCGGCATTCGCGGGCCGTCGGAAGCGATTGGCGAGCCGTGGATGACCGGGCACGACTGCGGGCGCACCTGGGACTGCGGCGTACTCAAGAAGAAGACTCCAGACTGTTCGTATTGCAGGTTGCTGTGGACTGCGCTGGGCCGAGCCGCTGCTCCGGAGAGCGCAGTAATCCTGCCGCCTCGGCAGGAACCGGTCAATGGCATAGCGGACAGCAAGGCACTGGAAACCATTCCGGCAGAATCTCTTCACGCACCTGAGCTTCAGGCCGGCGACTACGAAAGTGCGGTAGTCGGCGATGCGCATGGACTGCCGAGGCAGACACGCCGCGATGGTCGGGTGCGGACCTGACGCTGCGCAAGTACCGCACCCGTCTCGGCGGGACTAGACGCCGAGGGCTCCCAACGAATCGTGATCGTCGATCGCGGCGGTGATGCGCTTCAACAGCGTCAGGCATGTTTCGGTCGATTGCATCTTGGGTTGATACGCGGCACGGCCGATCGTGAAAGCCCATGCCGCGTAGGCGAACATGGACTGCTGCCGATACAGCAGCCAGGCGTCGTCGAACGACGGCACCTCGCCGCCGGCGTGCCCGAGCTCGTCCAGGTATGCCTCCAACAGTTCGCGGTCCCACGCACGCCGGTCCTCGGGCTCACATCCGGAGTTGACGGCATAGGCGAAATCGTGCGCCCACCCGCCACGCATCACCACCTGCCAGTCCACATACCCCATTTGCCCGTCGCGAGTCTTGTAGGTTTGCCCGATGTGTGGGTCGCCGTGTAACAGGGTCGCGGGAACGTCGTCGGTCGCGATCGCGATGGCCCGTTCGACACCCGCCCACAACCGCTCGCTCTGCCCGTGCAAGGCATCGGGAACGACCTCTTCCGCCCGGCGCAGGCCGACCTCACAGCGCTTCTTCATATCAATCGCGGCGAGATAAGCGTCGAGCATGTAGGACGGGGTGTTGAGGACCGCGATAGACGAGTCCTCCCAGAATGTGCCGTGTAACCGGGCGAGATTGCGGATCAGATCTTCGATCTGGTCGCGGGCGATGGGGGCGGTCGGCTCGCTGAACACGGCACCTCGCGTTGCGACGATATCCTCCATGAGCGCGATCGACCGCCACGACGACGGATCGGAGGCGCCCCAGTAGCCGATCGGCGCCTCCATCTCGACTCGCGGCCGAAAGTCCCGGAAGAAGCGGGTCTCTCCCTCGATCATCTTGCCGCCGCCGAGCAGTATGCGCTGGCTGAAGGCCGTAGTCGTCTTCGCGAACAGCTCCGTGGGCAATCCCGCCTGGGTGCCCACCTCGTTGTAGTCGACCTGGATCGCGACCCGGGTGGACGTGCCGCGGCTGCCGTTGGACGTGTCGAACGACAGCACCTCGGCATCGGGAACATCGCGACACAGGACCGCTGTCAGCCACTCGGGCGTGATTTCTTCGCCAGAAACCGGGACATCCTCGATGGACCGCGCTTTCGGGCGGGTGATCTTCTCGCCCAGTATATGAGCACTGACCGTGGCGGATCGCCTGAGCAACCAGAGCTTGTGGTTCACGCGCTTGCCTCGATTCCGGAGTACGACAACACTGTCCCGAGCAGCTGGCCGCGAGCGGCCGGGGCCCGCAGACACTACCCCATAATTCCGGAAGACGTTGTACGACAAGGACGTTGCCCAAGTCTCCCGCTCGTCGGCGCAGGCCCTGCATCGCCCGCGCCGGCAGCATGGTCCCGGGCGCGGGTATGTCGCGGTTGGTGTGCGTTCATCGTCGTCGGACTCCGGCTTTACCGAGGCGCAAGTACCGGCCACAGCTGGCGAATCTGCCGGATCGGCGGTTGTGGCGCATCGAAGGCATCGGCGAGTGACGCCACATGTGAGGCCGCAGAAAAACGTGCGTCAGACGAGGTGGCCTGCCTACGAGTGGTATCAAATACTGCAAAGCTCAACTGTTGTACTTCACCCGGAAGGGTCCGCCGACACTGTTGAACAGCAGATCCCCATTCGGAAAGAACTCGACCAGCGCGTAGGCGCCGTTCCCGAGATTGCTCTGTCCGAAGATGGTGCGGTGCACGGTCTTTCCGGTTTTCCAGTCCAGGCCGGTCACCTCCCAGCCGTCGGCCTTGGTGTAGCCGTTGACGAAAACTACGCCGGATTTGCTGCTCTCGGTGGGCACCATGCTCGTGGAGACCACATCGGCACGCGACCACACCGATGACCAGCTGTGGTTGGCCGGATCCCATTGGAACCGCTCGATACCCGACGGTGGCGCGAATACCGGACCGCCCGCGAGCACGTCGACGAGCCGGTCCGGTGCGCCTTGCGGCCGTGCATTGTTGACCACGAATGCGCCATAGCCGTCCACCGCGACCGACTGCTCGCTCTGGATGAATTCGGGCTGTGGATTCAGACCGGCCGTCACCTGGATCTGGTCGGCGATCCGATTGGATGCGGTGCCCGGCTTCGGTTGGAACCCTTCGGGAATGGCGTCGCGCCAGAACGCGACCAGTTTCATCCGGTTGGCGCCGTCGGTGAGCACCACGAGCCGGTCGTCATTGCCGTAGCCCATGAGCGTGGGTGTCGAACCGGTGCCGATGCCGAACTTCACCGCGGGCGGCTGCTGCCCGAAATCGTAGGGTGATGCCCACGCGCCGTCGGTGGCGGCGGTCGAGAGTTTGGATCCGGTCCAGACGACCTTGCGCATGATTTTGTCGGAGGCGGCGTAGATCCCGCCTTTGTCGTCCACGGCCATCGCATTGGACACCACCTCGTCGGCGCCGAAGTGGACCTGCTGCGGTTCGCCCTGCAGGCTGCGGTCGATAATCGATAGCCCGCGGGTGCTGAGCACGGCCAATTTGCCGTCATAGGTCATATTCAGGCCGACGATGGATTCTGGTTGACCGCCGAGACCGGGACCGGTGCCCAGCCAGGGTTTGAAGTCGAGGGTGCGCAGAATCCGTACGCCCGCTTCGGGATTGTTCGCATTCGTCAAGCCGAACACGACGATCTGCGCGTTCTGCGTGACGTAATAGACCCGATTGTCCTTGTCGACGAGGCTGTAGACGCCGTTGGCGATGCGTGTCCAATCGACACCCCAGTCGTTGTGCACGGCGGCGTCGACCTGACCTGCGTCGGTGAAGTTCTGGTCGAGTACCTGGTCGAGTGCTTGCGGCGCCAAGGGTTTCACACCCGGTGCGTCCGCGCGGGCGATCTCGTGGAACATGTCATTGCCGACCTGGGCATAGACCACGCCCTGGGTGGAGGAGACCCACATGTGGTCTGGATCGGTGGCGGCGAGCGTCATGATGTTGACCGGTCCCGAGGTGATGCGCTGCTGCTGCTTCGGGTCGATATGGAATTCGCCCTGCGGCGTTGGGTACGGGAAGGTATCGGATTGGCCCGGATCGATATGGGTGAGCCCATAGGTCGCGGCGGCGAGGTAGGGGTTGCGCGCGGGGCCTGCGGCGGTGCCCGACTGGTTCTCGTTCTTCGCCGAATCGCTGCCGCAGGCGGGGGTTGCCATTGCCACGGCCAGTGCGACGGCGATTACGAGTGCCTTGCGGCGGGGGCTCATCGCTTGCTCCTCAACGTTCGCTATCGGGGGAGTCGATCGGGCGGAACGCATGCCGCTCGGGGCGGCGAACAACGAAACAAACCAGTGCTCTTTCGCGTTCGCGAACATAACACATTGCCTGGTCACGCGAGGTGATTGGTATTTTTATACCGATCACCTATGCTTGGTATTAAAATACCGAGGTGGAGGTTGGTCATGGTGGAGTTGAAGTCGCCGGGAGAGATCGAACGCATGCGGGTGGCGGGGCGCTTCGTCGCCGAGATCCTGACGGAACTGCGTGCGCTGGCTCGCGTCGGGGTGAATCTGCTGGAGCTGGAAGAGCATGTGCAGCAGCGGATTCGGGAGCGCGGCGCGGTGTCGTGCTATTGGGACTATGCGCCGTCGTTCGGGCGTGGTCCGTTCCGCAATACCATCTGCCTCTCGGTGAATGATGCTGTCCTGCATGGACTTCCATTCGACTACGCGCTGCGCGATGGTGATGTGCTGAGTATGGACCTGGCGCTGGGCATCGACGGGTGGGTCGCCGATTCGGCCACCAGCACGATCGTCGGCACCGCGGATGCGGAGGATCTGCGGCTGATCAAGGCCACCGAGGATGCGCTGGCGGCCGCGATCGCGGTTGCCTTGCCCGGCAATCGTATCGGCGATATCTCCGCCGCCATCGCGCAGGTAGCGCGGGCAAATGGCTATCCGGTGAATACCGAATTCGGCGGCCACGGGCTAGGTCGAACGATGCACGAGGATCCGCATGTGCCGAATGCGGGACGTGCGGGCCGCGGGTATGTGCTGCGACCAGGTTTGACCATTGCGATCGAACCGTGGTTCGCGCGCACGACCGACCGGATCTATACCGATCCGGATGGCTGGACGATCCGCTCGGCGGATGGTTCGCGGACCGCGCATTCCGAGCATACGGTCGCGATCACCGCGGACGGGCCGCAGGTGCTGACCGCCGCATAACCAAACTCAATCCGTTTCGGATAGCCAATCCGCGAGATCGGTAGCGGCGCGCAGCTCGGCCGCGACACTCGCGCATTCGGCTTTCGACAGTGGTATGGCCCTGAGTTCGGCGCGCAACTTCTCTGCCCGCTCGGAATCGCCGGTGGCGACGGCCAATTCGGCCAGTGCCGCAAGCACACGCGCCTTATCGACGGCCGATGCTTGCGCGCCGTAGCGACGGAGACCGACCTCGAGTACCCGGACCGCCGTCGCATCGTCATTCTTGAAATCGCGCAGGATCCGGGCATTGTCCAAAACCCTTGCCAGGCCGTCGAGTTCGCGGGAACCGCCGTACTCGACGTCTTCGGGCTCATCGCGCTGGATGTAGATGATGGTATTGCCCACCGGGTCGACCACGCTGAATCTGCTTTGGCCGGGGCGGAATCGGGTGATGCGCGGGCAACCCTTCGCGGGGACCTTCCCGTAGCGCTTGCGTAGTGCCGCGGTGAATGCGCCGTGTCGCTCGGCGACATCGTCGAGCATGATCAGGCAGCCGACCTGTTCAGTGGGGAGTTCGATGCTCGGCGGTGCGGCTGCGAAATGGACCGCGCAACCATTGGCCTCGATCGCGCCGTAGGCGTATGGCCTGGTCTGCTCGTGGGTCACCGTATAGCCCAGCGTTCGATAGAAGTCGAGGGTGTCCTTCAGATCGCCGCTCCACAACACCGGAACCGCTGTATTGCTTGTCATCGCCCCTGCCTTATCGCGGTAATCAATTTTGAGTACCCGAGGTTAGGGCGGTGAAATGCTGGAAGTCAAATTTGAGTAGTATGGCGTTTCGGGAGAAGGGATATCCGAATGTCGGCTGTGCGTCTGCTCGTCCTCGGCGTGATGCGGTTGCGTCAGCCCACCTATGGCTACGCCGTGCGTCGCGAACTGCTGTCCTGGCGTGCCGAAACCTGGACAAATGTGAAGCCGGGGTCGATCTATCACGCGCTGAAACAGCTGACGCAGGAAGGCAAATTGAGTGCGTTCGGAACCCAGGGGAGTACCGAGGGGCCGGGGCGGACGCTGTTCGAACTGACCGAGGCGGGGGAGGCCGAGTTCCGCAAGCTCATGGACGAGGCGCTGGTCAGCGTCGATATGGAAGAACTCGGTGCGGGTATCGCGTTCATGGACGCGCTGCCACGGGCGCACGTCATCGAGAGGTTGCGCGAACAACGTCGCAATGCCGCGGCGGTTCGCGACGATCTGCTCGCCATGATCCCGAGCTTCCCCGGCCGGCACGAACCGCCGCATGCCACCGATCTACTCGAGCTGTGGAGCGGCGTGTTCGACAACCTGTCGAACTGGACCGGTGGCGTGCTCGAGCGCCTGGAGGCGGGTGAATACCGGATGTCGGACTAGTGGCAGGTCGCGCCCGCTGGTCAGATGGCGGATAGGCTGCCCGCATGACCAACACGCTGGGTGCGGTCGGCAAGGCCGACTACGTGCTGCTGACCACCTTCCGCAAGGACGGCACACCGGTCGGCACCGCCGTCTGGGCCGCCGAGGACGACGGCAAGCTGTATGTGTGGACCGAAACCAACAGCTGGAAGGTCAAGCGGCTGCGCAACAATCCCGCCGTCACCCTCCAGGCGTGCAACCCGTCGGGTAAGCCGCGCGGTGAAGTCATCGAAGGCACCGGCCGGGTGCTCGATGCCGCCGAAACCGAACGGGTGCGCAAGCTGATCAAGAAGAAGTACTGGCTCCTCGGCCCGATTCTGGTGACCGCGAGCAGTATTCGCCGCGGCAAGTCCGGCACCATCGGCCTCGAGATCACCCCTGTCGGGTAATCAGGTCGCCTGGCTCACCGAGGACATGTGGAAGTCCGGGATGCGCAAGGGCGGCATGGCGGTTCGGGTGAACCAGTCCTTCCATTCACGGGGCAGGGTGGTTTCGGTGGCACCCGCTTCGGTGGTGCGGCGCAGCAGGTCGATGGGGCTTTCGTTGAAGCGGAAGTTGTTGACCGCGGCGGTGACTTCGCCGTTCTCGACCAGATAGACACCGTCACGGGTGAGACCGGTGAGCAGCAAGGTCGCGGGATCGACCTCGCGGATATACCAGAGCGTGGTGAGCAGTAGGCCGCGCTCGGTATCGGCGATCATCGCCTCGATGCTCGCGCCGGAGCCGCCGGTCAGCAGTAGATTCTCACCGGGAACCGTGGTGGGAGCGTCGAATTCGGCCGCGGTCGCACGCGGATAGACCAGCGATTCGATGACGCCGTCGCGCAGCCAGTCCACGCGCCGGGCCGCAAGACCGTTGTCGAAGACCGACAGCGATTCCGAGGACGACGAAGTCGCCACGAACGGACGATATTCGAGTCCGCCCGCGCTTGGATCGGAATACAGCGTCAAGGGAATATCGCTGAGCCGCTCACCGATTCGAGTGCCACCCGCCGTGGCGAAAGCACTGTGCCCCTCGTGTGCGCCACGGCCCTCCATGGACCACGCCAGATAGATCATCAGGTCCGCGACCGCCGAGGGCGGCAGCAGGGTTTCATAGCGACCCGCAGGCAACTCGACCCGGCGCTTGGACCAATCCAAGCGCCGCGACAATTCGGTGAGCAGCGCGGGTACGTCGACATCGGCGAAGTCCGCGGTGCCGACACCGACCCACGCACTCGCGAGATCCGCACCCTCGCCACGCTTTCCATTGATCTCCACCGAACCGGTCGGCTGCACGAAGCGCCGGCGAATACCGGTGGAGGTACCCAGCCACGTCGTATGCATCTGGTGGTAGGCGAAACCGTAGAGCCGATCAGCGCCGTCGAATCCGCCTGCCAGGTCGCGTGCGAGGTCGGTGAAGATTTCGATCCCGGTGCTGCCGGGTGCGGCCGCCCACTCACTCCCGGCGTCCGGCAGACCATCTGAATCCGGCGTCAGCAGCGGCATCGCATCCTTCGCGGGTTCGGCGGTGCGGGCCGCCGTCTCGCTGGCGCGGACCACCGCCTCGATCTCCGCCGGGTCGACACTGGTGGAGCTGACGCTGCCGACGCGCGCGGAGTTCGGGCCGTCGCGGAAGATCGAAATGACCGCCCAGTCCCGGGAAATCGAGGAGCCATTGGTAGTCATCGAGTTGCCCGCCCAGCGCAGCGATGCCTCGTGTGCATCGGTGACGATGACCATCGCCTCGTCCGCGTGCGAGAGTGCCAGCGCCTGCTCGACGACCGCCCCTGCGGGCATCATCACCTCGATCACTGACCTGCCTCCGTCCGGGTGTTGAGAATGTTGATGCCGCGCACCAGGATCGACGGGCAGCCGTGGCTGACCGCGGCGACCTGACCGGGTTGGGCCTTACCGCAGTTGAACGCGCCGCCGAGGCGCCAAGTGGACGGACCGCCGACTGCCTCCATCGCACCCCAGAAGTCGGTGGTGGTGGCCTGGTAGGCGACATCGCGCAGCTGGCCGTCGAGCTTGCCGTCGCGAATGCGGAAGAACCGTTGGCCGGTGAACTGGAAGTTGTAGCGCTGCATATCGATCGACCACGACTTGTCGCCGACGATATAGATGCCGTTCTCCACCCGCGAGATGAGTTCGGCAGTGCTGGTGTCGTTTTCGGGGTCCGGTTGCAGCGAGACATTGGCCATGCGCTGGATCGGCACATGGTGGGGTGAGTCCGCGTAAGAGCAGCCGTTGGAGCGTTCGAGGCCCAGGCGGGGGGCGAAGACTCGGTCGAGTTGATAGCCGACCAGAATTCCGTCGCGCACCAGATCCCAGCGCTGTCCGGCGACGCCCTCGTCGTCATAGCCGACCGAGGCCAGACCGTGCACCTCGGTGCGGTCACCGGTGACGTGCATGATCGGCGTTCCGTACTTCAGGGTGCCGAGCTTTTCAGGGGTCGCGAACGAGGTACCCGCGTAGGCCGATTCGTAGCCGATGGCGCGGTCGTATTCGGTGGCGTGGCCGATGGATTCGTGGATGGTCAGCCACAGGTTGGTCGGGTCGATCACCAGGTCGGTGGGGCCCGCCTCGACGCTGGGCGCCTTCACCTTCTCGGCCAGCCAACCCGGGATCTGCGCGAGTTCCGCACTCCAGTCCCAGATTCCGTCCGCGCCGGTGACGTACTCCCACCCGCGTCCGGCCGGTGCGGCGAGGGTGCGCATGGTCTCGAAAACACCCGCCGCCGCGTCCACGGTGATCGCCTCGAGCTGCGGATGCAGGCGCACGCGCTGCTGCGTGATCGCGGAACCCGCGGTGTCGGCGTAGAAGGTCTGCTCCTTGACCTGCAGTACCGAGGCGGTGACGTGATCGACACCGTCGGCGGCCGACAGGCGGCTCGAATAGTCCTGCAGCACAGCGACCTTATCGGCGGTCGGAACCGTGAACGGGTCCAGGTGGTAGGCCGAAATCCAATGCACATTGTCGTATCGCGGCTCGTCGGCGAGTTCGACGCGCTCACGATTGAGGGCGCGCAGGGTCGTCGCCACCGTGACCGCCCGCCGCGCCAGCTCGGCAGCGGTCTCCGGGGTGAGCGCGGCATGTGAAGCGAAACCCCAGGTGCCGTCGACGATCACGCGCACGGCGAAGCCGAGGTCGGTGGCATTGCTGATCGCCTCGACCCGCCCATCGCGCAGTCGGATCGACTGGGTGACCAGTCGATGCACCCGCAGATCGGCGTGCTGCGCGCCCGCCGCACGCGCCGCGGACAGGGCAGCGTCGGCGAGCGCGTGCAGTGGTAACGCAAGGAATTCGGCGTCCACGTCCTTGGAAGTCGCGATGCTCACCAGACCCAACCTAGTCGGTCGCGCTGATGAGCGCCGCTTCCGATGCGTTGACGCAGACCTTGCGGACATGCATCGACTGCAATGCCGCACGATATGCCCAGCGGCGCAGTTCTAGACCATGGCCGCAGGGGTGGCGGCGACGAGTCCGCCATCGATGAGCAGGTCCTGTCCATTGATGTATGACGCCTCGTCGGAGGCGAGAAAGGCGACTGCTGCGGCGACTTCTTCCGAGGTTCCGATGCGCCCGGCCGCCACTGTGGAGATGGCGGCGGCCTGTACCTCCGGCGACGCTTCCGCATAGAACGCGGGAGTCCCCGTGTAACCCGGGCTCACCGAGTTGACCCGGATTCGCCTGGGTGCCAGTTCGGCCGCCAATGTCCGAGCCAGGTTGTGCACCGCCGCTTTGGTCGCCGAGTAAAGCGCCGCGCCGGGCCCGCCCCGGTGCAATGCGAATGATGCGTTGATCACGATCGTGCCGCCATCGGCCAGCATGGGGACGGTCTGCTGGATGGTGAAGAACGCGGCCTTGAAATTGATATCGACGACTCGGTAGAACTCGGCCTCGGTGATATCGGCGACCGCCTGGAATGAACCGACACCCGCATTGGCGAAAACCACGTCCAAGCGTCCGTAACGGTCCCGGATCGCGGTCGTCAACGCCGCCAGATCGGCGAGATTCGCTGCGTCGCCGGGTATCCCGAGGACGCGATCGCCACCGTTCAGCTCTTCGACCGCGGCGTCCAAGCGGGACTTGTCACGCCCGGTGATGGCAACCCGCCCACCCTCGTCGAGCAACCTGCGCGCGGTGGCCAACCCCATACCGCTGGTTCCGCCGGTGATCAGCGCGATCTTGTCGTCGAATCGGGAATTGCTCGGCATGGCACGACCTCTCATACAGTTGAATAGTTCGATAACATATGAACAGTTCGACTGTATGTCAACAATCGAGTAATCTGCTCCGCGTGATGACGGCACATCCCGAGCGGGATCGGATCGAGTTGGCGAATGTGTTCGCCGCACTGGGAAATCCATTGCGGCTGCAGATCGTTCGCGTCCTCGCGGATGGGGCGGAACACACCTGCGGTTCGATCGTGGACGGTGTGCCCAAATCGAATCTGACACACCACTATCGGGTGCTGCGCGATGCGGGCATCATCTGGCAACGTCCGGCCGGCCGGGAAACCTTGCAGTCGTTGCGCCGTGACGATCTCGACGCCCGATTCCCGGGTTTGCTGGATTCGGTGATCGACGCGGCCCGCCGGGATGAATCGCACGCGACTCGAATTTGATCACGGTTTGGCAGCATGGCGCGCGCGAAAGTCGTGGTTACCGTACCCAAGTCGGGTTATGCCGTACTGTGCCCGCGTGCCGCCATCCGCCCTCCGTGATCGCAAACGGGAACGTACCCGCCGTGCCCTCCTCGAGGCAGCCGTCGAACTTTTCGAGAACAGAGGTTATGAGGAAACCACGGTGGCCGACATCGCCGCCGCGGCCGAGGTCGGCACCCGGACCTTCTTCAACTACTTTGCCAGCAAGGAAGAGTTGCTCTTCCCGGAACAGGACGAACGGGTGCGCGCCGCGGTGGCGGCCATCGCGAGTCGTCGGCCCGGCGAGCGGCCGGTGGAGGTGCTGCTGCGCGCGTTGCGGGCGGCCGGCGACAATCCAGGTGAACACCTCGTCGATGACCTGAGTGCGCGCATTGCCGCACTGCGCGCACAGGTGTCGCGCACCGTGCCCGCGGTCAGCGGACGGGCCGCGCATGCGCAACTGGTCGCGCAGCGGGAGATCGCGAGGCAGTTGCATATGGCATTTCCCGCCGAATTGGACGATGTCGGCGCCGCCGCATTGGTCGGTGCCGTGGTCGGAGCGGTCTCCGGTGCGTTGACGGTGTTGTTCCAGAGTCCGGTGGCCGGAGTGGACGGCGAGCGGTTGCACCGCCAGATCCACGAAACGACCTCACGGGTGCTGCAGCCCTGGCTCGCCTCGAATGCCAAGATGCATGCCGGACCTATGCACTGATCGCCTCACCCGAATTGCTGCCAGCCCAACCGGATCACCATGCCGGTGACAACCACCAGCAGTACCACGCGCACGAACTCCCCGCCCTTGCGTAAGGCCATGTGCGAGCCGATGATCGCGCCCGCCACATTGCCGACCGCCATGGCCGCGCCCAGCGCGAACATAATGTGGCCGGTGACGCCGAAGAAGATCAGCGCGCCGAAATTGGATCCGCAGTTGATCACCTTCGCCATCGCGGCCGCGCGCACGAATTCGGTACCGAGCAGGGTGGCGAAGGTAATGATCAGAAAGGTGCCCGTGCCGGGGCCGAGCAGTCCATCGTAGAACCCGATCAACCCGGCGGCCAGGGCGATCACGAGGACGAACTTGCGCCGCGTCGGTGGGTGCGTGGCCAGGGTGATGCCGATCGACGGGCGTAGCGTGACGAACACCGCGACGCCGACCAGCACCACCATCACGATCGGGATGAACAGGTCGCGATCGATCAGGGATACCGCTGCCGCGCCGGTCGCTGCGGTGACCGCCGCGATCGCCGCTGCTGGCAGCAGCGTGCGCCACCGCATGGGAACTTTGCGCGCGAATGTGATGACCGATGCGCTGGTGCCCGCGACCGCGGCGAGCTTATTGGTGCCGAGTGCGGTCTGTGGTGCGATGCCCGGTGCGACCAAGAACAGTGTCGGGAGAATGATCAATCCGCCGCCGCCGACCACCGCATCAACCCAGCCCGCGGCGGTCGCGGCCGTTAGCAAGGCCGCCCAGTCTGCAAAATCCACCCGGCCAGCCAACCAGATGGTTGGATCGGGCCCGTCCGCACCTAGGCTGATGGTCGTGCGCCGGTTCAGTCTGTGGCTTCGCGGCAAGCCCCTCATCTCGGACTCGATGCTGGCCGCCGTACTGATGCTGCTCGAGATTCTCGGGGTCGGCAATTCCGATAGCAAGCTGGCCTACCTCGGAATCGGGGTGCTTTTGCCGGCACCGGTGGCGTTTCGGCGGCTGTACCCGCGAGCCATGGCGGCCGCGATGCTCGGACTATCGATCGCCTCGACGTTGGTGAGCTACGCGTCCGAGGACAACGCCGACCACATCGCGCTGCTCGGGCTCGGCATCATGCTGTACACGCTGGTCGCGTATGTCGGTCGCAAGGAAGGACTTTGGTACGCGCTCGGCCTGATCGCCGACTGCACCAGCTCATTTTTCTTGTTACACAAGCCATCCGGATCTGATCTGATCTTCACCGCGATGTTCTACGCGCTGTGCTGGACGCTGGCCGAGTTCATCGGCGCGCGCCACGCCTATGACCAAGAGGTGGCGGCGCGGCTGGCGGTCGCCGACTACGACCGGGAACGCCGCGCGCACGATGCCGTCGCCGCCGAACGCACCCGCATCGCCCGCGAACTGCACGATGTCGTCGCCCATGCGGTGAGTGTGATCATCGTGCAGGCCGACGGGGCGAAGTACGCACTGCGCCGCGATCCTGACTCGGCCGAACGAGCCTTGACCACGATCGCGAGCACCGGTCGCGAGGCCTTGCGGGAATTGCGGCGGACCGTCGCGCTGCTGCGCATCGAGCATGCTCCGGATCAGTTGCCGCAGCACGGAACCGCGGGCCTGGCGAAGGTGGTCGAGATGATGCGCGATACCGGACTCGCGGTGGAACTCGAAATGACCGGCGAGTTGGACGATATCGCCCCGGAGGTGAGTCTCGGCACGCACCGCATCGTGGCGGAATCGCTGACCAATACGCTGCGCCACGCGGGCTCGCACCCGAAGGCGTGGG
The DNA here is from genome assembly GCF_040674755.1 of Nocardia sp. NPDC049737. Lineage (NCBI taxonomy): Bacteria > Bacillati > Actinomycetota > Actinomycetes > Mycobacteriales > Nocardiaceae > Nocardia > Nocardia sp. NPDC049737. The sequence goes on from NZ_JBFANH010000015.1 coordinate 21,257, forward strand.
TGCGCGTGCAGCGCCGCGAAACCGATGTGGCCATCGAAGTCACCGATACCGGCGGGGTTCCCGTGCAGGAGCAGGCCGCGAGCCCGATAGTCGGCGGTGGTATGGGATTGGTCGGCATGCGTGAACGCATCGCCGTACTCGGCGGCACGCTCGAAGCGGGCCGCACATCCGATGGCGCGTGGCGGGTATACGCGACTATCCCGCTGGTGCGCGGAAACGAAAACGGTTAGCCGCAGGCCTGTTTCGCGGCCGCCCGCACTGTGCGAAAAACACGCTGGACGATGCCGATAGATTAGGGACGTGCCGATTACCGTTCTCGTTGTCGATGATCAGGAACTCATGCGCATGGGGTTGAAGATGGTGCTCGGTGCGCACCCGGACATCGAGGTGATCGGGGAGGCCGAGAACGGGGCGGCCGCGATATCCCGGGCCAAGGAGATGCGGCCGGATGTGGTGCTGATGGATGTGCGGATGCCGGTCGTCGACGGGGTATCGGCCACGCAGCGTATCGTCGAGGCCGGTGACGGCTGCAAGGTGCTGGTCATGACGACCTTCGATCTCGATGAACACGCATTGGGTGCGCTGCGAGCTGGCGCGAGCGGATTCCTGTTGAAGGACACGCCGCCCGAGGATCTGGTCTCGGCGATCCGAAGTGTGGCGGGCGGTGACGCGGTGGTGTCGCCGAAGGTGACCAAGCGACTGCTGGACCGGCTCATCGCCGACGACCCCGGTGGCATGCGGGATCCGGCGATACTCGAGGTGCTGACCGCGCGTGAACGCGAGGTGCTCGAGCAGATCGCGGCGGGGCGGTCCAATGCCGAGATCGCCGAGCAGTTGTACCTATCCGAGGCCACCGTCAAGACGCACGTCGGGCGGGTGCTGACGAAACTCGGTCTGCGCGACCGGGTTCAAGCCGTAGTACTGGCCTACGAAACCGGGTTGGTGCGGCCGGGCGGCTGAGGTCTCAGCCAGCTATCAGGCTGGATCGGGAGAAAAATCGAACCGCGCGACGTTGAACCGGGTAGATCGTCCGAAAGGATCGCCATGCCCGCCGTACTGTTCGTGCTCTACGTCATCGTCGAGATTGCCGCGCTGATCGGCGTCGGCCACCTCATCGGTGTAATGCCGACCATCCTGCTGCTCATCGCCGGCTCCGCGGCGGGCATGCTGCTCATCGGTTCCCAAGGCCGTCGTGTCTTCGAACAGTTCCGACGCGCCGGGCGCGGTGAGATCAATCCGGGCACCGCGGTCGCCGATGGCGCGCTCGTCGCCGCGGGCGGGTTCCTGATGTTCATCCCGGGCCTGGTCACCTCGTTCTTCGGGCTGCTTCTGCTGCTGCCGCCGACCCGCTTCCTGGTCCGTCCGCTGGTCGCCGCGTTCGCCGCGCGCCGCTTCAGCCGTCTGGCCGCGGCGATGCCGTACCGCGGCGTGATCATCGACGGTGACGATGTGGTCGACGGCACGGTTGTCACCGAGTGGTACGACGACCCCCGCCCCTCGACACGGCCGGCCCTCGGCGGCTGATCGGGTTCACGCCGAGCCGCTTCCATAAACCGTGCCAACTATCACCCTCGTGCCCATTTCGTGAGACGGATCAAAGGGCTAGGGTGGCCGGATGGCGACCGAAGAGCTCACCGTCACGGTGAGCGAGGAGCTGGCAGCGGCGGTGCGGCAGGCCGCGGCGGCTGCGGGACAGTCGATTTCCGGATTCACGGCTGCGGCATTGCGGCTGGAGCTGATCGCGGTGGAGGCCGGTATGCGGGCCGCGCCCGGTGCCGCGCCGCCGAGATACTCGGAGGTCATGGCGGTACTCGCACAACCCGCGGACGTTTCGCCGCCGACCATTTCGAGCGACCTGCAAGCAGTCGCTACGGAGCGGAGACTGTCCGACTCGACGGACTGAAAAACCCATACGGCAGACTGGTGTCTCGTGAGTACCCAGTTGCTGATCGGCGGTCGTTTCTACAGCTCGAGTTCACCCGACGCGACGGCAATGGCCGTGACCGACGGCACCGTGGTGTGGTTGGGCGCCGAGCAACCGGGTCGTGCGCTGCATTCGGATGCGGAGATCATCGACCTCGACGGTGCATTCGTGGCACCGGCGTTCGTCGATCCGCACGTGCACGTGACGGCACTGGGCTTGAAGCTGACCGGACTCGATCTGTCGACAGCACGGTCACTCGAACACTGTCTGGAACTGCTGCGCGCGTTCGCGGCGTCGCATCCTGACGGCGCGATTCTCGGCGACGGCTGGGACGAGACCGGGTGGCCGGAGCGGCGGCCGCCGACGGTCGAGGAGATCGACGCGGTGGTGCAGCCGGCCCGGCAGGTGTATCTGTCACGGGTGGACGCGCATTCGGCGGTGGTGTCGTCGGTGTTGTTGACTGCGGCAGTCACTGCCGCGGCGGGATTCACCCGGGGTGCACCCCTGCGTGCCGACGCACATCATCTGGTGCGCACCGCGGTTCTCTCGGGATTGGATCGCGCACAACGGGATCGGGCGCGCAAGGCGGCGCTGGACACGGCGGCCGCGCACGGTGTTGTCGCCGTGCACGAGTGTGCGGGACCGGAGATCGCCGGGCGCACCGATATTCGTGAGTTGCTCGAGTTCGAGCACGGTGTGCAGGTCCGGGCCTATTGGGGTGAGGCGGTCCGTACCGCGGATGAGGCGCGGGCGCTGGTCGCCGAACTCGGGGTGCACGCGCTCGGCGGCGATTTGTTCGTGGACGGTTCGATCGGCTCGCGCAGCGCTCTGCTGCGCGCGCCTTACGCCGATCACGCCGGAACCGGTCTCGGCTACCTCGACGCGGACACGATCGCCGCACATGTGCGCGCCTGCACCGAGGCGGGCATGCAAGCCGGATTCCACGTCATCGGCGATGCCGCGATGGACGCTGTCGTAGCCGGATTCGGGCAGGTGATCGACGAACTCGGTGGCCCGGCCGTCGCGTCCCGCGCGCACCGCGTCGAGCATGCGGAGATGATCGACGCCGATCAGATCGCGAAACTGGCCGCCTGGGGCGTAATCGCCAGTGTCCAACCAGGTTTCGATGCGACCTGGGGCGGCCCGGACGGCATGTACGTCAGCCGCCTCGGCGCCGAACGGGCCGCAACGCTGAATCCGTTCGCGGCCATGGCCGCGGCGGGCATCGCGCTCGCCATCGGCTCGGACGCACCGGTTACCGCACTCGACCCCTGGTCGGCGGTCCGGGCGGCCGTCAACCACCGCACCTCCGGCCACGGCCTCTCGCCCCGTGCCGCCTTCGCCGCCGCCACCCGCGGTGCCTGGCGCGCGGGCGGACTTCGCGACGGCGTGGCGGGCACCCTGGTTCCGGGAGCTCCCGCCTCCTACGCGATTTGGGACGCCGCCGATCTCGTCGTGGCCGCAGCCGCCGATACCGTCCAACGGTGGTCCACCGATCCGCGCTCCCGAGTTCCTGGCCTGCCCCCGCTCGGCCCCGACGCATCCCTGCCCACCTGCCTGCGCACCGTTCACCGCGGAGTCACTATCCATGAGGCCTGAAATACCCGGCGCGGCTCTGCGCCGCATGGTGGGCGTGCTCGGTCGGTTTCCGGTGCTGAGTAGGTCGGTTGCGGCGGTGGTGTCGGGGCTGTTGATCTTCGGGAGCTTTCCGCCGCGACCGTTCTGGTTCCTTGCGCCGATCGGGATCGTGGTGCTGACACTGACCGTGCGCGGCGCCGCGCGGTTGCGTGGGGGATTCGGGTACGGGTTCCTGGCGGGGCTCGGGTTTTTCGTGCCGCTGTTGCCGTGGACCGGGATCTACGTTGGGCCGGTACCGTGGCTCGCGTTGTCGACGGTGTGCTCCTTATATATCGGGCTATTCGGGCTTCTGGCGCGGTTGTTGTTTTCGCTGCCGGGGTGGCCGGTGTTGGTCGCGTTGACGTGGACGGCCACCGAGTGGCTGCGATCGAGTTTTCCGTTCGGCGGATTCCCCTGGGGGCGCTTGGCGTTCGGTCAGGCCGACGGCTGGTATCTGTCGCTGGCGATGGTCGGGGGAGCGCCGCTCATCGGGTTCGCGGTGGCGCTCACCGCGACCGCGGCGGCGGCACTGCTGGTGTACTTGTGGACTCACGTGACGGTCGCGCCGACCGACGATCCGTCGTCTGCCGAGCGGGGTCGTGCTACCACCCGCGTTGGAATTATCGCCGCGGCGGTCACGCTCGTTGTCATCCCGATCACCGGAGCGATCCTCCGGACCGCGCTGCCCGGCCCGGAGCAGGGCGACCGGACGATCACCGTCGCCGCCATCCAGGGTAGCGTGCCGCGGCTCGGGCTGGACTTCAATGCCCAGCGACGCGCCGTACTGGACAACCATGTCCGGCGCACCGAGGAATTGGCTCGAGCGGTCGCGGGGGGAAAGGCACGCAAGCCGGACGTGGTGATCTGGCCGGAGAACTCATCCGATATCGACCCGCTGCGCAATGCCGACGCGGCCGCTGAGATCACCGAGGCGTCCGAGCAGATCGGCGCGCCGATCCTCGTCGGCGCCGTGCTGGTTAACGGCGACCGCACGACGACGAACTCGGTCATCGTCTGGAACGGCGCGGCCGGGCCGGGGGAGCGGCACGACAAGAAGATCATCCAGCCGTTCGGCGAATACCTGCCGATGCGCAGCTTCTTCCGCCTGTTCTCCGAGTACGCCGACCGCGCCGGATACTTCGTGCCCGGGCACGGCGACGGCACCGTCCACGCCGACCTCTTCGAGCGACCGGCAAGCAGTCGCTACGGAGGCGGCGTCGATATCGGCGTCGCGACCTGCTACGAGGTCGCCTTCGACCGCGCCTTCCGCGATTCCATGCACGCGGGCGCGCAATTGCTGACCGTGCCCACCAATAACGCCACCTTCGGCGACAGCGAGATGACCTATCAGCAGTTGGCCATGTCCCGGGTCCGCGCCGTCGAGCACGGCCGCGCCCTCGTAGTCGCGGCCACTTCCGGTGTCAGCGCCATCATCACCGCGGACGGCACGGTCCAGCAGCAGACACCCGAGTTCGTCCCCGCCGCACTGGTCGCCGAACTGCCATTGCGCAGCGACACAACACTCGCGACTCGATTCGGCGCCCGATCGGAACTTCTTTCGGTTATCCTGTCCGCTGCTGCCGTTGTCGTGGGAGTTATCCGGCGGCGAAATGCTCGCGACAAGTACGCGAACGACCAGGCCGCCATGGACGAGCCGGTCGGCTGAGCTCGCGAGATCGTTCGAGCGCGATGAATAGGGCTTCCTCCTAACCAAACAGTTGGTATGTTTCTGGGCTTTAAAACCGTCTTTCGGTCTGCCCTGAGCGTTAGCGTGCAGTTCGCCAGACTAGAAATCAGGGCTGGCGTAAGTCGTTGTTTTCCGGTGTTTATGCTGCTCAGGCCGCAAATCTGGAGAATTTGCGGAAATATATCTAACGAATGTGCCTTGCTGCCGACGTCGTTCGAAGTGAAACAAATCCGCAACGCTGGCCATCCGCTGCATTCGATGCTCCGAATCTATGGGCGTGGATCACGTCCTACGGCTGGCGCGTGCGCGCCTGCGGTGGCGGTGCTCGTGGAGTTGTGCATCAACAGCGGCAGAAGGAGTGATTGATGAAGTCATTGGCCACGGATCGCGTCGACCAATGCTCTTCCGGTGAATTCTCGGCACAACCATTCGCACTGTCGCCAGCGCAAACAGCCCTCTGGTACGCCCAACGTATCCGCCCGGATGTCCCGCTGACCATTGCGCAGTATGTCGAGATCCACGGAGACCTGGACGTCGGACGCTTGCTGTACTCGATCGAACGGTTCGGTGTCGAAACGCAGGTCGGGCATGTGCGGCTGATCGAGATCGATGGTGTTCCACATCAGGTGATCGACCACAACCGTCGCCCGGGCTGGGGCCGGATCGATCTGCGCGACGAGCCCGATTCGCACGCTGCCGCGCTGCGCTGGATGAACGAGCACGCCAGCTCGCCGATCGATTTCGAGCGCGATCCACTGACCACGAACATAGTGCTGCGGACCGGTGAATCCGACTACATCTGGTATGCACGCGGCCATCACATCGTGATCGACGGCTATGGCGCGATGAACGCGCTCACCCGTACCGCGGAGATCTATACGGCGGTGGAGAACCGCACCGAACCCGAGGCATCCCGGGCCACACCGCTGGCCAAAATCTATGCGGACGAATCCACATACCGCGACTCCAGCCGGTTCCGCAACGACCGTGACTATTGGCTCGAACAATTAGCGGGCGCTGGTGGACCGATGACTCTGTCCAGCGTGAACGGCCTCACCGCCGCCCCCGACGCGGGGCGGCGGCGTGCTTGCGCGGTCCTCGACGCGCGCGCCGAAGCCGCGATGACCGCGGCCACCGCCGAACTCGAGACCCACAGCTCGACCATGTTCGTCGCCGCACTGGCCGCCTATGTGCGGTCGGTGACCGGCAATCCCGACGTGGTGCTGAGCCTGCCGGTCTCGGCGCGGACCACGGTCGCGCTGCGCCGCTCCGCCGGCGTGGTCTCGAATGTGGTGCCGATCCGGGTGCGCTTCGATGCCGATCCCAGCGTGCGCGATGTGGTGCGTGCCGCCGAATTGCAGATCACCGGCGCGCTGCGGCACCAGCGCTACCGGCATGACGACATCCGCCGCGACTGCGGCTACTCCCGCGATGCACGCGGATTCTTCGGCCCGATGGTCAACATCATGCTGTTCCACGACGAGCTGAAGTTCGGCAGTCTGCTCGGCTCGCTGCATGTGCTGGCCACCGGCCCGGTCGAGGACCTGTCCATCAATCTGTACAACGGCGAGGGCGGTCGCATCCATATCGACTTCGAGGCCAATCCGCGGCTCTACGCGGAGTCCGAGGTCGCCGCGCACCACACCCGGTTCCTGGACTTCCTGACCCGTTTCCTTGCCGCCGAACCCGATACACGCGCCGAGAGTCTCGTCGCCATCACCGATGACGAGCACGAGCGCGTCGTGCACACCTGGAACGCCACCGAGACCGCGCCGCAGCAGGGAACCCTGTCAGGCCTGTTCACTGATCGCGCGATGATCTGCCCGGATGCGGTCGCGCTCGAATTCGGTAACGAGACACTGACTTACCGTGAACTGGACGAGCGTGCCAACCGGTTGGCCCGACTGCTCATCACGCGCGGCGCGGGCCCGGAAAAGGTGGTCGGACTGTACTTGCGGCGCAGCATCGAGCTGGTCGTCGGCATGTACGCGATCATCAAGGCGGGCGCGGCGTACCTGCCGCTGGATTCGGATCACCCCGTGGATCGGATCGAACAGATCCTCGAACAGGCCGATCCGGTCTGCGTATTGACCGCGACCCGAGACGAGCTCGCGCTGCCGGACGGCGCGGACGCCGTGGCGATCGATACCGTCCACCTCGCGGATTTCGACGCCCGCCCGATCACCGACACCGACCGTCTCACCCCGCTGCGCGCCGATCATCTCGCGTACGTGATCTTCACCTCCGGCTCGACCGGAAAACCCAAAGGCGTCGGCGTGACCCACGCCGCGATCGTCAACCGGCTGCGCTGGATGCAGCACGAATATCCACTCGATACCACTGACGCGGTGCTGCAGAAGACCCCGGCCACCTTCGACGTTTCGGTCTGGGAGTTCTTCTGGCCCTTGCAGATCGGCGCGCGACTGGTCGTCGCGACGCCCGATGGCCATCGCGATCCGGGCTACCTGGCCCGGACAATCGCCGAAAAGTCAATTACCGTTGCACATTTCGTGCCGTCGATGCTTTCGGTGTTCGTCACCGATACCGACGTGCGCGGCTGCACCACGCTGCGCCGGGTGTTCTGCAGCGGTGAAGCGTTGCCGGCGGCCACCGTTCGTGATTTCCACGCCGCCCTGCAGGGACCCGAACTACACAATCTGTACGGGCCGACCGAGGCCGCCGTCGATGTCACCTACTGGCCGTGCCCTGCCGATCCGGACACCGTGCCAATCGGCTCGCCGGTGTGGAACACCCAGACCTACGTCCTGGACGCCCACTTGCGGCCGGTGCCGCCGGGGGTCGTCGGCGAGCTGTATCTCGCGGGAGTCCAACTGGCGCGCGGTTACCTCGGCCAATCCCGTTTGACCGCTGATCGTTTCGTGGCCAATCCGTTCACCCCGGGCGCCCGGATGTACCGCACCGGCGATCTGGCGCGCTGGCGGCTCGATCCGAATCTCGGTGACCACCAGGGGGATTCGAGTCGGGGCTTCCTCGAATACCTGGGCCGCAGTGACTTCCAGGTCAAGATCCGCGGTCTGCGCATCGAACTCGGCGAAATCGAGGCGGCACTGCTGGCCGACGAACGGGTCGCCCGTGCGGTCTGCGTCGCCCATCGCGGCCGCACCGGCGATGAACTCGTCGCCTATGTCGTCGCCGTACCGGCCTTTTCGGACGCCTTGGACAGCGCCGCACTGCTGAACGCATTGCGTCGCACGCTGCCCGGCTACATGGTGCCCTCGGTGCTGATGTTGCTCGACGAACTACCGTTGAGCGCGAATGGGAAGATCGACCGCAAGGCGCTGCCCGAACCGATTGCCGCCCGCCCGTCCGGCCACCTCACCGCCGAACCACGCACCGAGGTGGAGCGGGTGCTCGCCGGAATCTTCGCCGAAGTACTCGGCATCGACGGAATCGGTGTCGAGGACGGTTTTTTCGATCTAGGCGGCAATTCGCTGATCGCCGCCCGCGCGGTCGCACGGATCAATGCCGCCCTCGGCACCGGACTGACCATCCGCGACCTGTTCGAGGCCTCGACCATCGCCGCGTTGATCGAGCGCTTCGCCACGCACAACCCGGATGCGTCCTCCCCGAAGCTGGTACCGGTCGAACGGCCGCAGCGGATTCCGGTGTCGCTGGCACAGCAGCGCCTGTGGATTCTCAACCGCTTCGCCGAACATGCCGCTGTCTACAACATGCCGCTGGCCGTCGAAATCGACGGACCCATCGATATCGTGGCACTGCGTGCCGGCCTCATCGATGTGATCGAACGGCACGAATCCCTGCGCACCACATTCCCGGATGCGCCCGAGGGTCCGTATCAGCTCGTGCATCGGGCCTGCGACATCCCGCTCACCCTGGATCCGATCGACGCGACCGGCGCCGATGTACGCGTACTCGCCGAGGAGTTCGCCGGCTACGGCTTCGATCTGCGTAGCCAGGCCCCGATCCGGGTGGCTCTGTGGACCACCGGACCCGATCGGCACGTATTCCTCATCGTGCTGCACCACATCTGCGGTGACGGTTGGTCGATCGCACCACTGGCCCGGGATCTTATGTCCGCGGTGGCCATGCGTGCGAAGGGCATAGCGCCACAGTGGAACCCGTTGCCGGTGCAGTACGCCGATTTCGCCCTGTGGCAGCGTGAACTGCTCGGCGACGAAACCGATCCGGCGAGTGCGCTCAGCCGCCAGCTCGCCTACTGGCGCTCGGCCCTCACCAGTCTGCCGGACCAGCTCGACCTGCCGCTGGACCGTCCGCGCCCGCTGCGTCGCTCGACCGATGGCGGCCGGGTCGAGTTCACCATCCCGCCCGAGATCCGACGCGCCGCAGCCGAACTCGCGGCCAGCCGGGGCGTCAGCATGTTCATGGTGCTGCATGCCGCATTGGCCACCCTGCTCGCGCGGCTCTGCGCGAGCACCGATATCGCCATCGGCACCCCGATCGCGGGCCGCTCGGATCCGGCGCTCGACGATCTCGTCGGCATGTTCGTCAACACACTCGTGTTGCGCACCGAGGTCGATCCGGCCACTGGATTCGACCAGATGCTCGATGTGGTCCGCGAAACCGATCTCAATGCCTTCGCCAATGCGGATGTGCCGTTCGAGCGGCTGGTCGAACTCGTCAACCCGGAGCGCTCCGCCGCCAGGCATCCGCTGTTCCAGGTGATGCTGTCCTATGACCGTGCGCCGGATCTGAGCATCGAGCTGCCCGGTGTGCAGGCGCAGGTGCTGCCGATCGCGGCCGATATCGCCAAATTCGATCTGCAGCTGGAACTGCACGACAGCCTCGCCGACGGTCCGCTGCACGCCGAATTCGGCTATGCCACAGATGTTTTCGACAAGCGTACGGTCGAATCGTTCGCCCGGCGCTTCATCGCCGTGCTCAGTGCCGTCGTCGTCGAGCCCAATTGCCCGGTTGGTGATCTGGAGATTCTGGACCTGCGGGAGAACGCGAAGCTGGTACCGATTGCCGGTGCCCCCGGCGAGCCCCCGATAACCCTGGCACAGCTGTTCACCGACATCGCCGAGCGGCTGCCGGATGCGACCGCGGTGCGATATGGGGGCGTCGACACCAGCTATCGCGAACTCGACGAGATGTCGAACCGGCTGGCGCGCACCCTGATCGAACATGGTGCCGGCCCCGAGGTCGTGGTGGCGATCGCCTTGCCGCGCAGCCTCGATTCCATCGCGGCCATCTGGGCGGTTGCGAAAACCGGTGCGGCATATGTGCCGATCGATCCGAGCTACCCGGCCGAGCGGATCGGGCATATGATCGCCGATTCCGGTGCCATGCTCGGGCTGACCGTTCCGGCATCCCTGGCCACCATGCCCGCCTGGCCCGCCGCCCGCAGTAAGCATCGCAAGCACGATGTCGACTGGCTGGTGCTCGGCTCCGACGAGCTGGCAACCGAATCCGCCCGCCACTCAACCGATCCCGTCACCGATGCCGACCGCCACTATCCGCTGCGCACCGGCCATCCGGCCTACCTGATCTACACCTCGGGTTCCACCGGAAAGCCCAAGGCCGTGATCGTCACCCACGGCGGTATCGCATCGCTGGCACAGGAGCAGATGTATCTGTTCGGTGTTACGGATTCGGCACGCACGCTGCACTTCTCCTCGCCCAGCTTCGACGCGTCGGTGCTGGAGATTCTGCTCGGGTTCGCGGCCGGCGCCACCATTGTCGTCGCACCCGCGGGCGTGTACGGCGGTACCGAACTCGCCGATCTGCTGCGCACCGAGCGGGTCACCCATGCCTTCATCACGCCGGCCGCGTTGGCCACCGTGCCGGAGGAGGGGCTCGACGAGCTCGAGGCCGTCATCGTCGGTGGTGAGGCGTGCTCCGAGGACCTGGTCGAACGGTGGTCGGCCGAGCACCGCATCCACAATATGTACGGACCTTCCGAGGCGACCGTCGCCGCCACCGCCAGCGCTCCGATGCAGGCGGGACGCCCGGTGCCGCTCGGCATGCCGGTGCGCGGTATGCGGCTTTTCGTGCTGGATGCTCGACTGCATCCGGTGCCACCGGGCACCCCGGGCGAGCTCTACCTGTCCGGCCCGGGGTTGGCCCGCGGCTATCTGGGGCGATACGGCCTTACCGCACAGCGCTTCCCGGCCAACCCGCACGGCAGGCGCGGTGAAAGGATGTACCGCACCGGCGATCTCGTGGTTTCTGATCCGACCGGACAGCTGCGCTTCCTCGGACGCGCCGACGACCAGATCAAGATCCGCGGCTTCCGTATCGAACTGCGCGAAATCGACCATGTGCTGCGCGCCCATCCGGCTGTGAACGCCGCGCTCACCGTCGTGCACACCGACGAACACGGCCAGCCCCGCCTGGTCTCCTATATAACCGCGGACGAACCGATCAATGCCGCCGATATCACCGAGACCGCACGTCAGCGGCTGCCCGGTTATATGGTTCCCGCCTCGATTGCGGTACTCGACGAGATGCCCGTCACCCAGGCCGGGAAGCTGGATCGAAAGGCCCTGCCCGCACCGGTTTTCGCGACCGTGGGCTCCTCGCGTGCGCCGAGTACGCTGATCGAGCAGCGCGTCGCCGCCGCGTTCGGTGAAGTCCTCGGCCGTCCGATAACGGGCGCGGAGGACAGCTTCTTCGACGTCGGCGGCACCTCGTTGCTGGCCACCCGCCTCGCCTCCGCACTGTACGCGGACTTCGGCGTCGACCTGCCGGTGCGGCTGATCTTCGAGGCGCCGACGGTCGCGGGCATCGCGGAACTGATAGCGGAAGCGCCCCGGACGCAACGGGTGGCGCTGGCTGTGCATACCCCGCGTCCGGGACGCATTCCATTGTCGCTGCCCCAGCAGCGACTGTGGTTCCTCAATCGATTTTCACCCGAATCGAGTGCTTACAACATCGCATTCGTCATTCGGATCGACGGCGATCTGGATGTGGATGCACTGCGCGCGGCGCTGACCGATCTGGTCGAGCGGCACGAGGTACTGCGCACCGTCTTCCCGGAGGACAATCTCGGCGCCCAGCAGTCGGTGCTGCCGACGGGCAAGGCCATGCCGGTGGTCGAACCGGTGGCGACCGACGAGAGCGCCGCCGAGCAGGCACTGCGGGCCATGGCCCGTACCGGATTCGATCTCACCAAGGACATCCCGCTGCGGATCACCCTGCTGCGCACCGAGTCTCGGCGGCATCTGCTCGGCATCGTAGTACATCACATCGCCGCCGACGGCTGGTCGCTCGGCCCGCTGACCCGGGATCTCGCCGCTGCCTATATGGCAAGGCGGGAGGGTGTCGCACCCGGTTGGACGCCACTTCCGGTGCAGTACGCCGATTTCGGGCTGTGGCAGCGCGCCTACCTCGGTGACGAGGCCGATCCGGAAAGCCTCGCGGGCGAGCAACTCGCGTACTGGCGTACCGCACTGGCGGATCTGCCCGACGAACTGCCGCTGCCCTACGATCGCCTGCGGCCGGCCGAGCCGACGCAGCAGGCGGGTTCGGTGCGCTTCACCGTGCCCGAGCCGACGCGGCAGGCGCTCGCCGAACTCGCCCGCGAACAAGGCGTCAGCATGTTCATGGTGCTGCGCCCGGCTCTCGCGGTCACGCTGCGGTTCATTACCGGCGGCCGGGATATCGTGATCGGCACGCCGGTCGCGGGTCGCACCGATACAAAGCTCGACGAGCTGGTCGGCATGTTCGTCAATACGCTGGTGCTGCGCTCGGACGTCGATCCGGATATTCCGTTCGCGACGCTGCTGCGCGCGGATCGGGATAATGAGCTGGCCGCCATGGCGCATGCGGATATCCCCTTCGAGCGCATCGTCAAGGAGTTGGGGCGCGATGCGCGCGGCAGCAGTCGCCAGCCGCTGTTCCAAGTGGCGCTGACGGTGCAGGACGGTCCGGTTCCGTCGCTCGAACTGCCCGACCTCGCCTTGCATGCCGATGAATTGGATATTGCGCTGGCCAAATTCGATCTGGAGCTGCGGGTCGGTACCGGTGCCCGCGACACCGGACCGAACGCGTCGCTGCGTGCCTTCGAATTTGTTTATGCCGCAGAGCTTTTCGATGCGGCAACGGTCAAAACATTGGCTGATCGGTTTCTGGGGGTTTTGGCGGCCATTACCGCCGTGCCGCAGGTGCTGGTCCGCGATATCGACGTGCGCACCGAATTCGAGCGACGACAGCTCACTCCGGCCACCGGCGGCGCGACCACGCCGCAGTGCACGCTGGCCGCTTACTTCACCGCCACCGCGCATATGTATCCGCAGCGCATGGCGATCCGCGCGGGCGGCACCTCGCTGACGTACACCGAGGTCGACGCGCGCTCGAATCGGTTGGCGCGGGCGCTGATCGAGCGCGGGCTCGGTCCGGGTGACCGGGTGGCACTCGGCCTGACGCGCTCGATCGACTCGGTCATCACGATGCTCGCGGTCGCCAAGTCCGGCGCCGCATTCGTGCCAGTGGATCCGAACTATCCGGCCGACCGCATGCGGCACATGCTGGTCGACTCCGGGTGCGAAGTGGGAGTCACGCTGACCGAGCACGCCGATCGGCTTCCCGCGACCGCGGGCACCGACTGGCTGCTGCTGGATGCTCCCGAATTCGTCGAGGAACTCGACGAATTCGACGACTGCCTGGTCGACGACTACGAACGCCATCGTCCCGTCGAGATCGACGACCTGGCATATGTGATCTACACCTCGGGCTCGACCGGCAAACCCAAGGGTGTGGGTGTCGCGCACAACGGCCTGTCGAACCTCGGCGACGAGGTCCGCGAGCGTATTCGGATCGACAAGGATGCGCGCACGCTGCACTTCTCCTCACCGAGCTTCGACGCGGCCCTTCTCGAGCTGCTACTCGCCATCGGGTCCGGTGCGACGATGGTGATCGTCCCGACGGATGTCTACGGGGGTGATGAACTGGCCGCGCTGATGGAGCGCGAACGGGTCACCCACACGTTCATCACCCCGGCCGCGCTTGCCACCATTGATCGGGAACGGTGGTCATTGCCGGACCTGCGTGGGCTGATGGTGGGTGGCGAGGCCTTCGGCCCCGAGTTGGTGGCCCGGTGGGCGCCGGGACGTCAGATGCACAACGTATACGGGCCGACCGAAACCACCATCGTCGTCACGATCTCCAGTCCGATGGCGATCGGTGAACCGATCACCATCGGCACGCCGGTGCGTGGTGCGCGGGCGCTGGTGCTCGACGAGCGGCTGCGTCCGGTCCCCGTTGGTGTGCCCGGCGATTTGTACCTGGGCGGATTCGGTGTCACACGTGGGTATCTCGACCGGTTCGAACTCACCGCGACGCGATTCGTCGCCGACCCCTTCGGACCGCCGGGGTCGCGGATGTATCGCAGTGGTGATGTGGTGCGCTGGAATGCCGCAGGCGAGATCGTCTACCTCGGACGCAGTGACCATCAGGTCAAGGTGCGCGGCTTCCGCATCGAACTCGGCGAGATCACCAATGCGCTCGCCGCACATGAGCACGTGCGGTTCGCGCACACCGAGGTGCGCCATATCGCGGGATCGGATCGGATCGTCTCGTTCATCCAGCCCGCCGACGACACCACACCGAATATCGACGCGGTACGCGCCCATGTCGCCGAACATCTTCCCGCACACATGGTTCCGGCGAGTATCACGGTGCTGGACGGGATTCCGCTGACCCCGACCGGCAAGTTGGATGTTGCCGCACTGCCCGAACCGCAGCTGACGGTGCGCACTGCCCAGCGGGTACCCGCGACCGACGCCGAGCGGCTGGTCGCCGAGGTGATGGGCGAGTTGGTCGGTGTCGAGAGCGTGAGCGCCGAGGACAGCTTCTTCGATATCGGCGGAAATTCGCTGGTGGCAACCCAACTCGTGGCACGGCTGGCCGCGGCGACCAATATCCGGCTCGAGGTGCGCACCGTCTTCACCAAGCCGACGGTCGCCGAACTCGCGAGCCTGCTCGATTCCGGCTCCGGTGCGGACGCCCGGCCGGAGTTGGTGCGCCGCGATCGGCCGGCTCGGATCCCGTTGTCGGCGGCGCAGTCTCGATTGTGGTTCCTGAACCGGTTCAATCAGGTCGGGGACGGCGCGGGTCATGTCGGCGGGGCCTACAACATCCCGGTGGTGCTGCGCTTGCGCGGCGAGCTGGATGTCGACGCGCTGACGCGGGCACTGCACGCCGTGCAGCAGCGGCACGAGACGCTGCGGACGGTGTTCCCGGAGGTCGACGGGGTTCCCACGCAGCAGATTCTCGATCCGGCCGATGCGGCCGTCACGCTGTTCGTCGCGACCATGCCACTGTCCGAAATACTCGGCGCGGTACAGAGTTTCGCGACTCGAGGATTCGATCTCGCCTCGACTGTGCCGCTGCGGGCCGAGCTGATCACGGTCGACCAGGACGGATCCACCGACCCGAAATCCGGGGCACCGACCGAGCACGTACTCGCGCTCGTCGTCCACCACATCGCGATGGACGGCTGGTCGCTGGCGCCCCTGGCCGCCGATGTTGCCGCTGCCTATGCGGCCGCATCCGCGGGGAAGACGCCGGACTGGCCGGAATCGGAGATCCAGTACGCGGATTACGCGCTCTGGCAGCAGGACACGCTCGGCACCGAGGACGATCCCGACTCGGTGGTCCATCGCCAGCTCGATTACTGGCGTAAGACCCTGGACGGAATTCCGGAGCTGCTGAGCCTGCCCGCGGACCGGCCGCGCCCGCCCGCGCCGAGCTATCGCGGCGGCATCGTCGAGTGCCCGATCGACGCGTTGACCCATCGGGAACTGCGCACGATTGCCACCAGCAATAACGTCAGCATGTTCATGCTGCTGCACGCCGCGCTCGCGGTACTGCTGCACCGGATGACCGCGACCGAAGACATTACCGTCGGCACGCCGATCGCCGGTCGCGGTGGCCACCCCGAGCTGGATCGGATGGTCGGCATGTTCGTCAACACGTTGGTGCTGCGCACCCGGATCGATCCGGACGCCAGGTTCACCGACCTACTGCACGCCGTGCGCGATACCGATCTTGACGCGTTCGCACATGCGGACCTGCCCTTCGAGCGGCTCGTCGAGGTGCTGAATCCGGCCCGTTCGCAGGCCCATCATCCGTTGTTCCAGGTGATGCTCTCGGTGCAGAACCACCCGGTGCGGGTGCTCGAACTGCCCGGGCTGCGCATCGAGTCCGAGGATGTCGACACCGGTATCGCGAAGTTCGATCTGCAGTTCACGCTGACCGAATCCGAAACCGGCACAAGGGAAGCCGCCGGCATCATGCTGTCGGTCAACTACGCGAGCGATCTGTTCGACGAGGAGACCGCGCAGCGGCTCGGTAAGCGACTGGTCCGGCTGCTCGCCGGCGTCGCCGCGAATCCGACCACCGCCGTGGGCGACCTGGAACTGCTCGATCCCGCCGAATGGTCCGGGCTGGCCCCGGTGCGCGGGGCGGAGGCGGACCGGCCGGTCACCTTCCCAGAGGTGTTCGAGACCGCGGCGAATATCGATCGCCAGGCCGTCGCGCTGCGTTCGGGTGACACCCAGGTGAGCTACGACGCGCTCGATCGGTGGACCAACCGGCTGGCGCGGGTGCTCATCGAGCGCGGGGTCGGGCCGGAAACGCTGGTGGCGCTGGGGATTCCGCGTTCGGTCGAATCGGTGGCGACAATGCTCGCGGTGGCCAAGGCGGGGGCGGCATTCGTGCCGGTCGATCCGATGTATCCGGCGCAGCGAATCTCCCACATGCTCACTGATTCCGATGCAGCACTGGGGATCACGCTCGCCGCGCACCGCGATCAGATGCCCGGCGATGCCGAGTGGATCGTGCTCGACGATGCCGAATTCCGTCGGCGCGTGCTGGATACCTCCGATGCGTCGATCAGGACGGGAGAGCGGACCAGCGTGCTGCGGGTGGACAATCCGGCCTACGTCATCTACACCTCCGGCTCGACCGGTACACCCAAGGGTGTGGTGGTTACCCATGGCGGCTTGTCGAACTTCGCCGCGGAGACCGCGGAGCGCTTCGAGGTGCACCCCGGTTGCCGAGTCCTGCATTTCGCGACGCCGAGCTTCGATGCCGCCATGCTCGACCTGCTGCTCGCGCTGGGTGGTGCGGCGACGCTGGTGATTACGCCGCCGGGTGTGGTCGGCGGTGCCGAACTGGGCAGGGTGTTTGTCGACGAGGGGATCACGCACGCGTTCATCACCACGTCGGCACTGGGCACGGTCGATCCGACCGGCGTCACCGAACTGGCGCATGTGCTGGTGGGCGGCGAGGCGCTGCCGCCGGAGCTGGTCACACGCTGGGCGCCCGGACGCAATCTCTACAACGTGTACGGGCCGACCGAGACCACCATTGTCACGGTGATTTCCCAGCCCATGACCCCGGGTGAGCCGATCACGATCGGCGGGCCGATCCGCGGCGTCAACGCGACCATCCTCGATGGGCGGCTGCGCCCCGCTCCGGTCGGGGTGACCGGTGAACTGCATTTGGCAGGTAGTGCGCTGGCACGGGGCTATCTGAACCGTCCGGGGCTGACCGCGCAGCGGTTCATCGCGAATCCCTACGGCAAGCCGGGTGAAAGGATGTATCGCACCGGCGATCTCGTTCGCTGGTTCGGGCACAGCTCCGACTCGGCCCGGGAAATCGAATATCTCGGCCGCACCGACCATCAGGTGAAGATCCGCGGCTTCCGCATCGAGCTCGGCGAGATCGACGCTGCGCTCGCCCGCCACGACGCGGTCGAGTTCGCCACGACCATCGGCTATCGGACCCACGCCGGCGCGACGGCATTGGTGTCGTATGTGAAGCCGTGCGATGGAACAACGCCGAGCACGGCCGAGCTCACCGAACATCTCGCCGAACGGGTGCCGAATTACATGGTGCCGCAATCGATCATGCTGATCGACGAGGTTCCGCTCAGCCCGGTCGGCAAGCTCGACCGAAAGGCGTTGCCGGAACCGGTCTTCGGCGCGAGCGAAGGCTATCGGGCACCCGCCACCCTGACCGAGGCGCAGCTGTGCGCCGCCTTCGCGACGGTGCTAGGTGTCGAAACAGTGGGTGTCGACGATGGATTCTTCGAACTCGGCGGCAACTCACTGCTGGCCACCAAGGTCGTGGCAGAGCTGCGCACCAACGGGATCGATATCCCGGTGCAGCTGATGTTCGGCGAATCCACGCCGGCCGCCATCGCGGCCCGGCTGGACGGAGCCGGTCACCCCGGTGCCGCCATCGCCGCGACGCTGGAGCCGGTACTGCCGATCCGGGCCCGCACCACCGCTGCGAGCCGGGCCCCGTTGTTCTGCATCCATCCCGCGATCGGACTGTCCTGGTGCTACTCGGGCCTGCTCGCGCATCTGCCTGCGGACCGTCCGGTGTACGGATTGCAGGCACCGCATGTCGCGGGCGAGGACGGGTTCGATTCCATCGGCGAGGCCGCGGAAAATTATGTGGCACATATCAAGTCGATCCAGCCCGAAGGGCCCTACCATCTGCTCGGCTGGTCGCTGGGCGGCCTGATCGCGCACGAGGTGGCGGTCCAACTGCAGGAGGCGGGCGAGCAGGTCGCGCTGCTGTCGATGATGGACAGCTACCAGCTCACCGATGAATGGCTCGAGCATGCGATCCCCGCGGTGGCCGAGATCATCGGCGAATTCGGCAATGACGCCGATGACGTCGAACTCGACCCGCGCATGACCCTGCGCGACGCCGCCGAACTGCTGCGCTCGCGTCCCGGGCCGTTCGCCGCCCTGACCGTCGAACACCTGGAGCACCTGTACGCGGGCTATACCAGTGGCACTGTCCTGGCCCACAGCTTCCGCCCCAAGACCTTCGACGGTGACGTGCTCTTCTTCACCGCGGCCGATGACGAGATCAACCGCACCGACCCGACCCGCTGCGCCGCGGCGTGGGCCCCCTTCGTCACCGGCACCATTCACAACCACGACCTGCCCTGCAAACACTCGGCCATGACGACACCGGAATCACTCGCCGTCATCGGTCCCGTGCTCAACGAACACCTGGAAGGCGGACCGGGGCAGGAGTCATGGTCGTGAGAGAGCGTTTCGACAATCCATCGACACAGCACCCGTACGCATCGACGAAGCCTGGTGTCACCAAAGCGGATTCGCGCGATACAGCGCAGACGACCGCGCGGACCGGGACGTCGGTGCCGAGGGCCGGAATAGGAGCGAATCGTGAGCGAGCGTCAGCGAGTGAACCATCGACACAGTGCGCCTTCGCGCACGACGCAACAGCGTCAGCGAGGTGCGGTCGTGAGCGAATGCCGTGAAACGATAGGTCGTGAGCAAGCCGTAGCAGGTGCGGCCAGAGTGCGGGCCCCGGGGGCGAGGGCTCGGCAGGTTGTGTCGTGAGTCTCGCGGTAGAAGTGCGCGGCCTGGTCAAGACTTACGGCCGGGTGCGGGTGCTGGACGAGGTCGACCTACAGATTCCGGCCGGCACGGTAATGGCGCTGCTCGGACCCAACGGCGCGGGCAAAACGACGACGGTGCGCATCGTGACCACCCTGCTGCGGCCGTGTGCCGGAGCGGTGCGGGTCGCGGGCATCGACGTCTTGCGCGATCCGGCGGCGGCACGTCGCCGCATCGGACTGTCCGGTCAGTACGCGGCGGTCGATGCCAATCTGACCGGATACGAGAATCTGCGCATGGTGGCGCGGCTGTACGGAATGTCGCAGCGGCAGGCCACATCTCGCGCGGCGGAGTTGCTGAGCGCCTTCGGTCTGGACCATGCGGCGCACCGTCGCGCGGGCACCTATTCCGGCGGTATGGCGCGGCGGCTCGACCTCGCCGGGGCATTGGTGGCGCGGCCCGCGGTGGTGGTGCTGGACGAGCCGACCACCGGGCTGGATCCGCGTGGCCGTCTCGATATGTGGCGCGTCATCGGCGATCTCGTCGTCGACGGCACCACGGTGTTGCTCACCACCCAGTATCTGGAAGAGGCCGACCAGCTCGCCGACCGCATCACGGTCATCGATCGCGGGCGGGTCATCGCGAAGGGGTCGGCCGATGAACTGAAGACCTCCATCGGCGGCGACAGACTCACCATCACGTTGGCCGCGGGCCAGGACGTGCTGCCCGCGCTGACGATCCTCGCGCAGGTCGGTATCGGTGAGCCAACTCACGATTTGGACGCGGACGAAGTTTCCATTGTGGTCGCCGACGGCTCTCGCACCATGGTCGAAGCGCTGCGCAGGCTCGACGACGCCGGGGTGTGCGTGGTCGACGCCGACGTGCACCGGCCCAGTCTCGACGACGTATTCCTGTCCCTCACCGGCACCGCCGCGCATGAACTCGAGCCGGAAATCGACGATGTACAAGAGGAGATCTTGTCTTGATGAGCACCGCAATCGTGCGCGCCGAAGCGGAACCGACCGCGAAAACCGAATCCCCGCAGGAGATTCGGCAGCCACACGTCCGGATCATCCGGGACAGCGCCATCGTCGCCTACCGGAATCTGCTGACCATCCTGCGGGTTCCGACCCTGTTGGTGACCGCGACGATCCAGCCATTGATGTTCGTCTTCCTGTTCGCCTACATCTTCGGCGCCTCACTCGGCGGCGGCCAATATCGCGAATTCCTGCTCGCCGGAATCTTCACCCAGACAGTCGCTTTCAACGCCGCCTTCACCACCGTCGGCCTAGCGGGCGATCTGGAGAAGGGCATCATCGACCGCATGCGCACGCTGCCGATGTCGCGGCTGGCGGTGCTGATGGGCCGCACACTCTCGGATCTGGTGGTGAATATTCTGAGCCTGGCCGTCATGGTCGGTTGCGGGTATATCGTCGGCTGGCGCATCAACGGCGGGATCGCCGATGCCGTACTGGCTTTCGCGATAATTCTGCTGTTCGCGTTCGCCATGTCATGGGTCGGCGCTATCACCGGTCTGTTCTCACCCACCGTCGAAGTCGCCCAGAGCGCGGGCCTGATCTGGCTGTTCCCGCTGACGTTCATCTCCTCGGCCTTCATCTCCGCGGAATCGCTGCCGGGCCCGTTGCGCACCGTTGCCGAATGGAACCCCATTACCGCGGTTTCCGCCGCCGGACGAAAGCTCTTCGACAACAGTGCACCCCCCACCTTCGGCACCCCAACCGGTTGGCCCGCCGACCACTGCATCGAATACGCGGTGGCGTGTTCCCTCGCCATTCTTATCGTGGTCGTACCGCTGGCTCTGCTGCGCTATCGCAAGGTCGCCAGCAAGTAGACCGCGATTCATCCTCGGGCAGCACCGGGTCGCCCGGGACAAGTTCTCACCCCCTTGTAGCAGCTGCTCACCCGCTATACCCCGGTGTGCAGCTGCCACAGGGAGTGCACGCCTTGGACTCGGGTACAAGAAAGGCCGCTTGCACCGGTTGATGCAAGCGGCCTTTTGTCAGTCTGCACCGGCTCCGGGCGAGGAACCTAGACCCGACGCCGTGTCTTCAGCAGATCCAGCCGCTCCTTCAGCAGCTCCTCCAGCTCTTCCTTGCTGCGACGTTCCAGCAGCATGTCCCAGTGCGTGCGCGGCGGCTTGACCTTCTTGGTCTCCTGGGTGGTGCCCTCCATGAGGGTGCCTTCCTGGCCGTTGCGGCAAAGCCAGGTCGGGGGGATCTCTGCGTCGTCGGCGAAGGGAACGTCGAACTCCTCGCCGTTATCGGTCCGGTACCGAGCAATCCGTCGCGGGGCCAGGTCGTGGTCGCGATCGGTTTCGTAGCTCACCGCTCCGAGCCGACTGCCCCGGAGTACGCGATCTGCCATGGTGTGCCTCTCCCTGTGTGCTCGAGTCTTGTTGCGCTGCGACCGCGTCCTTCATCGGTCACTGCCGGATGAACGCGTGACGCTCGCTGGACCTTAGATGTAACGATCGTGCCTGCGCCAATAGTTCCCCATCGGCGTTCTGGCGAACCGTTCCATTGTAGTCGGTGTCCCGGCCACACTCCGCCACGCCCGCGCCGCGCCGATTGAACCGGGGTCGCGAGTCCCATTCGGTCGGCATAACCATTAGGGTTCTGCGTCATGTCGCGCCGCTTGCTGTCCTGCTGCCTGTGGTGTGGGCGGGAGATCGTCGAATCGGAGGCCGGACGCCGTCGCCGGTACTGCCGTCAGTCCTGTCGCCAACGCGCCTACGAACACCGCAGCAGCTTGAAGGGAACCGGAATTCCGGCGGATTCGGTGGTACTGAGCGCCCAGGAGGCGGCCGATCTGGCCGACCGCTGGTTCGCCGCCCGCTGCGCCGCCGAGGACGTGGCCACGGCCATCGGTGAGGGCGCCGACACCGAAGAACTGAAGGCCTTGAGCGCCACCCTGCTGACCCTCACCCGCGAGGCCGAACGTCTGCGGTGAGCGTCGATCGCTAGCCGATTCTGCGCTCTTCGACCGATGTGCTCAGGCCAGTGCCATTCAGATCCAAGTACAGCAGTCGCTCGGTAACCGAAAGCGTGACCGTATTGCGGCGTTCGATGGCGGCTACCGCGGAATCGATGAAGTCGCGATCGAAGCTGTACAGCGGAATCGCTTCGGCGCGGTGGATCCGCTTGCCGGTGAGCTGTGCGAGCACCTTGGCCGGGTCGCGATGGGTGTAGATGGCAACGCGCTCTGCCGATTTGCTGCCGCGGTGTACACGATCGGCATCGGGTGCGCCGACCTCGATCCAGGCGGTGAGCTGACCGGTGAGATCGCGCACCAGCACCGCGGGCTCATCGGTGGACGAAACGCCGCCGTCGCTGAAGGCGATGCCTTCCTCATACTCGAGGCAGTAGGCGAGCAGTCGCGTCAGCATGAACTCGGCGGTTTCGGACGGGTGGCGCGCGACCCGTAACTCCAACTCCTGATAGACGCCACGGTCGACATCGGCGAGGTGGACGGCGAAGTTGTGCAGTGTTGCGCTGAGGGCCATAGGAGCAGGAGCTTAGTGAACGCGCGTGCCCGCGGCGAACAGTCGCACGGCGCTCGGGGCATTGTGGCCGTGGGCGCGCGCCCGCCAGTAGACGGCGAGGGTCAGTAGCGCAACCATCCAGATCAATACACCGACGGCGAACAGCGTCCGCCCGTCCGGATGCACCAGCGACTGGGCTCGCATCGCCTGCCAGAACACGATGGCGAGCAGTCCGGCATAGCCCGACGCGAATACACCGATCAACGCGGCGCGCGTGCGTTCGGCCCGCAGCCACTGGTAGCGCGGCGCCAACCAGGTCAGCGCGACAACCGCGAGCAGCAAGACTTGAATGGCGTGCAGCCCGAGGAAATGCGGGATCCGCAGATCACCGCCGATGGTGCTCCAGTGCGTGATCGGCATGCCGGCGACACCGTCACGCGCGTCCAGCGACGGGTTGTCCAGCACGGTATGTCCGGCCACCAACTCGACCACGTTGCCGTCGGTGTCGCGGACCAACTGTTTTCCCGTGAACCCCATCAGATACCCGAGTGCCATTCCCACGACCGCAAGGCCGAGTCCGGCGTGAATGGCCCGCGCGGTGGGCCGGTCCACCAGCTGCTGCCATGAAAGGATCAGCACGATAACGAGATTCGCGAAGAACAAGCCGGGCACGCCGGAGGCGAACACCAGCTGACCGATCGAATTCACCGCATCGGTCTCGCTGTTGAAATGGCTGTAGGTGCCGCGCGCGGCCTGCACCACGATGAACCCGACGTCCACGAATCCGGTGATCGCGAACACCGTCCCCATCCACCAGGTGACCCGACTTCCCCTGTGCGGCAATGACAGCAGCCATGCCAGGGTGATGCCATAGAGCACGAACGCGAGCCCGAATTTGAACGGTTTGAGCCATACGGATTCGTCGAGCAGCATCCGGTCGTCGAATGCCATGCCACCGGCCGAGAACAGGACCAGCGCAGCCATCGCGGCCACCATCCACAGCAGGGGGCGATGCAGGCGACCGCCGCCCGGCAGGTCCGGGACGACGGCGGGGCGACGGTGGCGCGCGGACTCGCCAGGGGCGGAAAGACTATCGGTCGTCGGCATGATCCGACGGTAGGAATCGACGACGCACGATCACGTCCCGCTGCGGCGCCATATGCGGGTAATACCCGGGTGCTAGAAATCGACCACCGGTCGCATTCGCTATTCCCTCATCGAATCGCGAATGCGCCGGTGGCCGAATCGGATACGGAGCCCTTACTCCGAGGCGAATCCGACGGCGATACCGCGTGCGCCGAGCCAGGGCATCGGATCGATCGGAGCGCCGTCGCCCGAGTGGACTTCGTAGTGCAGGTGCGGGCCGGTGGAGAAGCCGCGGTTGCCGACGGTGGCGATGACATCGCCGGCGCGCACCTGCTGACCGACGGTGGCGAGAATGTCGTTCACATGGCCGTAGACGCCGATGGTGCCGTCATCCTGCCGCACCCGTACCCACATGCCGAAGCCGGACGCCGGACCTGCCTCGATGACGGTGCCGTCGGTGACCGCGGCGATCGGGGTCCCGATGGGGTCGGAGAAATCGAGACCCGCGTGCAGCGCTCCCCAGCGCATGCCGAAGTTGGAGGTCAGCATGCCCTCGATGGGACGAACGGTGCGCGGCCGGGCCGCCTCGGCGGCGATGCGGTTGTGCTCCCAGCTCACGGCCTCGGGAACGGTCTGCGGCATCTGGGCCTCGCGTGGGGTGAACGCGGTGAAGGCGACGGTGTCACCGGTCCGGTCGGTCGACTGGTCGGTCTTTCCGGCCAGTGCGTCGGGCTCCACGGCGGCCAAGACGCCGAGCGAGGCGCTGACGGCTGCGGCCGCGGCTACTACCCGGGTTGCGGCGCGGTTGCGGCGGGAACGAGTCGCGCCGAGACGATAAGATAACGGTACGGTCACGGGCATGGCAAGAACGTACGGGACTGCCATTTGGGTTTCGTAATCCTGTGGCAACCGCCACAAGCCGAGAAAAGACCTGTTGGCGATAACGACCAGGTAACGACACGGCGTGTCTGCGTTATCTACCTGGCGAAATCGCGTAGTGCGGGGAATTGACCAGCCAGCGGGCAGTCGCTCACACTGTTTCAGTGGCGACTAATGGAGTTCTGGCCATCGAGGCGCTCGCCGACCCGACTCGTCGGGCCATTTTCGAGGCTTTGCCGACCGCGCCGATGTCGGTCGGCGATCTCGCGAAACTCGTCGGCGTAACCAGCTCGGCGGCCTCCCAGCATCTGCGTGTACTGCGCGAGGCCCGACTGGTGATGATGCGCCCGGACGGCAATCGGCGGCTGTATTTCCTGGACCCTCGCGGACTGGGCGACGCCCGTGACTACCTGGAGCGGTTCTGGCCCAGCGCGCTGGCGGCCTACGCCGCAGCCTTGAGCGACGCCCGCGCCGGGGGCAATGCCTGAACGGTGGTCAACCCACGCGGCGATAGGTTGTACGCCCGCGATTGTTTCCACTGCCCGGCCACGCCCGCTTGGCGAGCTGCTTGTCGACCGCGCTGATCACCTCGGTGACGCCGATCCGCAGCAATCCGGGGTCGGGCGTATCGGCCATCGGATCGCCGAGTTGACCGGCCCACAGCACCGCATGCCTGCCGAGGAGATGCGGTGGCGGCCCACCCCAGCGTGGCGGTGTCGGACCGAACAGCAAGACGGTGCGGGTTCCGAAGGCGGTGGCCAGATGCGCGACGCCGGTATCACCGCAGATGACGAGCGCGGCCTCGGCGACCGTGGCGGCGAGTTCGATGAGGTTCTGCTCACCCGCGAGCACCCGGCCTACGGGTAGGCCCGCGCGAGCGGCGATATTCAGCGCGGTATCGCGCTCGGACGGGTCACCGGTGAGCACCACTTCGCGACCGAGCACGAGCAGATGCCGCACGACCGCGGCGAACCGGTCCGGCGGCCAGCGACGAGCCGGTGCGCCCGCGCCCACGTGCACCACTACGCAGTCGCGACGACTGGTGGTCGCGACCGGCGGGACGAGCCCGAGATTGCGGCGATCGGCGACGATGCCGTCGGATTCGAGCAGATGACACCAGCGCTCGGCGTGATGCATATCCGCCTGCCATTCCGGGCCCTCCAGCTCCGGAAAGGCCGGATTGCGGTAGGAGAGGATGCGGCCGGGATCGGTCTTGGTGAGCGCGACGATGCTCTCGGCGCTCGGTCCGTGCAGATTCACCGCCAGTGCGGGTTGGGGGGCATCCCAGCGCAGGTCGCCGAGATCGGCTGTGGGCATCATGGAGTCGACGGAGGCGATGAGGTCGACGATGGGCTTCAGGCGATGCGGAGCGGCAAGGACGATCTGATCGCGCGGTTTCGCCCGTCGCAGCGCGCGCAACGCGGGAACCGCGGTGAGCAGATCACCGAGGCCACGTGCCTGCAGCACGAGAACAACCGCCACCCTCTTCTCCTAGCCACCCGAGATCGCGAACCCGACCCACCCGCTTCACCTCATGGGTGCACACGACGAGAGCCACTTAGGGATGACTACCCGAGCCCCCTCGGCGATAAACGTGAGCGAGTACCCCGTTATCGAGCCCACTGTCCGAGTCAGGGGACTAGCCTCGGCGATGGCGGCCACTACCACCAAGGAGCGTTCCTATGACCTCCCGACTCAACCCGTACATCAGTTTTTCCGACTCGGCCCGCACCGCGTTGGAGTTCTATCGCGATGTGTTCGACGGCACGCTGACTATGCAGACTTTCGGGGATATGGGGGATAAGGACGCGCCCGGCGCGCAGCTGATCATGCACGGCATGCTGGAAACGCCGAGCGGATTCACGCTGATGGCATCGGATACCCCGCCCGGTATGGAATACAAACCAGGAAGCAGCATTTCGATCAGTCTCAGCGGTGACGACGCCGACGAGCTGCGCGGCTACTGGGACCAGCTGTGCGCCGGCGGCACGGTGACCGTGCCGTTGGAGAAACAGATGTGGGGCGACGAATTCGGCATGTGCCTGGACCGCTTCGGTATCGCGTGGATGGTCAATATCGCGGCACCCGCCTAGCGGCTGCCCAGGCCGTCCTTCTAGCAAATCTCCAGAAAACTGATACTGCAAGGCCTAACATCACGTCATGACGACAAACAGCGTGCTAGAGGGTCCTCTGCAGTCGCTTGCGCGCAGTGCGTGGCAAACGGTTCTGGTCACCGGCATCCTGTCGGTGATCCTCGGTGTGATGATCCTGGTCTGGCCCGGTGTGACGTTGGTCGCCGCGGGCATCATCTTCGGCATCTACCTGGTGGTGAGTGGCTTCCTGCAGTTGGTGGCCGCATTCGGTACGCACACCAGCACCGGAATCCGGGTGCTCGCGTTCATCAGTGGTGTGCTGTCGATCATCATCGGTGTGTTCTGCTTCCGCGACGAGTTGGAATCAATTCTTTTACTCGGCCTGTGGATCGGAATCGGCTGGCTCTTCCGCGGTGTCGCGCTGCTGATGGCGGCGATCTCCGAGCCCGCGCTGCCGGGGCGGGTCTGGGAGGGTCTCTTCGGAATCATCACCGCGATCGGCGGTGTGGTGCTGATCGTGTGGCCGGTCGCGTCGGTGGCGACGTTGGCATTGGTCGCCGGGTGGTGGCTGATCATCCTGGGCATCATGGAGATCGTCACCTCGTTCGGTGTCCGCAAGGATGCGAAGAAGCTCGCTCAGATCTGAGATTCCGAGTTCCCGCGGCCGTCGCTCTCTTCGCGGCGGCCGCAGGCGTATTCCGTTGGGGGACTGATGTTCGCCTGCGCTCACCTCGCACGCTGTGAGCTGCTTCTCCGGCCGGAACCACGCCCACGCGGGTGTCGCTCCCGATCATCTGGGGTCGCTTCCCTCCCCGCGGCGTGACCGTACGAGTCGGTGTTAGCGTCGCGCGGGGATATCAACTATCGATCCGATCGGGCCCGACCGCGCGACCGATCGCGGATGGTGCGCAGCTAAGGGATGACCTGACCGATGCCGAACAAATTGCCTTCGCTGTCGCGGAACCACGCGCCCCGCTCGGCTCGGCCCTTGCTCGGATAGTTGCCCTCGATGTCCATGATCCCGTTCACGGTGCCGTCGTATTCTTCGAACACCACGCCGCGGGCACGCAGGCCCGCGACGGTTGCTTCGATGTCATCAACGTAGAAACCCATCTGGGTGAACGAGCCGTCGGACGCACCGGCGGAGGCGAATAGGCAGAAGACGCCCGACGCACCTTCGTAGCGCAGGCCGCCCTCGCGTTCCTCGACGGGTTCGAGGCCGAGTTTCTCGGCGTACCAGCTGCGGGCTCGGGCCAGATCCTTGGTGGGTATGCGGGCTTCGATGTGTGCGTTGCTCAGCATCTTCGTCATGGTAACCAGCCCGCCGCACGGCATGGGGCTTGATCTGCTGGCTCGCACGGCCTTCGACACGGCGTCATTCACGCCGTACCTTCGTTACAGGACGGAAGTAATGGAGGGCATCGAATGCGGGTCGATATCGAATTCACCAGTGGCGCAGTGACATTGCGGGGCTGGCTGTTCAGACCGGAAGAGGCGTCGGGCCCCGTCCCGTTGGTGGTGATGACACACGGCTTCGCGGGCGTCAAGGAATGGGTTGCCCCTTTCGCCGAAGTATTCAGCAAAGCCGGCCTGGCGTGTCTGGTGTACGACCACCCTGGATTCGGGACCTCCGATGGTGAACCGCGGTACGAGGTCGACCCCGTCGCCCAGATCGAGGGCTACCGCGACGCGATCACGTTCGCGCAGACCCTGGAGGGCATCGATCCGGAACGCATCGGCATCTGGGGAACCAGTTTCGCGGGCGGCCACGTTTTGGTCGTCGCGGCGACCGATCGACGCGTGCGCGCGGTGGTGTCGCAGGTGCCGCTCACCAACGGCTGGGC
This sequence comes from Nocardia sp. NPDC049737, assembly GCF_040674755.1. Classification (NCBI taxonomy): domain Bacteria; kingdom Bacillati; phylum Actinomycetota; class Actinomycetes; order Mycobacteriales; family Nocardiaceae; genus Nocardia; species Nocardia sp. NPDC049737. The sequence continues at coordinate 50,219 of NZ_JBFANH010000015.1, forward strand.
CAACTTCCGCAGTCTGGTCCCGTCCATCATGCTGCCTGCGGTCCATGCGGCTATCGCCGCCGACCGGCAAGCCCGCGCGTCGGGCAAACCACATCAGACGATCAAGGCGGCCTCCGATGATCCCACCGAACTGGTCGCCATGCCCGGTATCGAGGTCTACAACTGGTTGATGGCCAACGGCCCGCAGATCCCCACGTGGCGCAACGAGGTCACCCTCTCCAGTGTCGACAAATTCCAGTCTTACGCCCCGGAAGCCTTCCTGCGGCGCGTCTCTCCGACGCCACTGCTGATGGTGATCGCCGATCAAGACACCCTGACGCCGAGCGATATCGCGCTGCAGAGCTACGCCGAGGCATTGGAACCCAAACATCTGGCGCTGATTCCAGGTTCCCACTTCGCCGTCTACGAGGAGCAGTTCGAACGCGCGTCCAGCGTCGCCCGCGACTTTCTGCTTGCCGAGTTGAACGGATGACGCCTTCAGGTGAACACCGGTAGTGGTTCGGCCTGCTTGGGAGCGATACTTATTCCCGAGGAGGAAGCCTCGGGTTCAGCGGCGGACCTGGGAGAGCATGTGGTTCGTCAGCCAGTGCAATTCGCGAGGATCTCAGAGGGGCCGGAACCCGGCACCGACGCCACCTGACCGATCCATCTCACCCAGGATTACGCCGATCTCGATCGCCACGGCCGGATCGTGCACCGCCGCCGTGCCGCAGGCGATGTCGAAGACGGTCACGCCGAGCACCATCAGCCCGATATGCCCGATATTCATCCCGACGAGGCGGTCGCCGAGCGTGACCGGCCCGCCCGAATCGCCCGGCCTGGAGCAGAGCTGGCTCTGGAACCACCAGTCGCGCGCATCCCACACCACACCGCAGTCGAAGCCGGAGGTGCGGCCGTTTTTGCAGACGACATCGCCCGGTCGCGGCGGTGCGCCGATGCCGCCGATGAAGGTCTGCGCTATTTGGCGAACCGGCGTGACCTTGGTGCGGTCGAATTCGATGACGGCGAAGTCGTTGTTGCGGTTGACCGCGGCGACGGTGCCGATGACGCCCGCTCCCTGCGTCTCGGCCTGGACCGACATACCGATCTCGGCGCAGTGTCCTGCGGTGAGCCCGACCATCCGGTCGGCGCTGTCGTAGCCGACCGTGGTGAGGGTGCATACCGCTCGGCCGTCGAGCAGAATCCCGGAGCCGCCGCCCATTGTCGCCATTTGTGCGGCCGTCGCGCTACCAGGGAGCCCTGAGGGGGCAATGACCGCGATGATCGCGGCCACGAGCACGCGTATCCCGATCCTGCCCATGGCAACCATGTCGCTAACTGTCCGCCGTGGTCGCCACTTCTCGACCTTCGCTTTCGTTGCAGGTGGGACACGGTTTGATGTCGTCATCTCCGCCGTCGAGCCGCCGCCGTCCGCGGTGCACACGGAATCTCCACAATTGGTGCGGGTTCTCTCCACAGCGGGTGGCTAGGGTTTCGGTTCATGGAACAGCACGGGGCGGGCAACGGGCAGGCGGCGCGACGGATTCTAGTGGTCGACGATGAGGTGACCATCGCGGAATCGGTGGCGGTGCGGCTGCGGTCCGAGGGGTTCACCGTCGATCTGGCCCATGACGGTCCAGGGGCGGTTGCGGCGGCTGAGGCGGTCGTGCCCGATCTGGTGGTGCTGGATGTGATGCTGCCCGGCTTCGACGGTCTCGAGGTGTGCCGTCGCATTCAGGCCGCGCGCCCGATCCCGGTCCTCATGCTCACCGCACGCACCGACGAAACCGATCAGCTCATCGGCCTCGGCGTCGGCGCGGACGACTACTTGACCAAGCCGTTCTCGGTTCGTGTCCTCGCCGCGCGAGTCCATGCCCTGCTACGCCGCATGGACCGTGCCGTCGAACGCGACGGCGCCACCATCATCGTCGGTGATCTGCGCATCGATGTGGACCAGCGCCGGGTGTGGCGCGCCGATATCGAAGCCCAACTCACTCCGCTGGAATTCGACTTGCTGGTTCGGCTGGCACGACGCCCCCGCGTCGTGCTGGCCAGGGAACGATTGCTCGAAGAGGTTTGGAACTGGGCCGACGCCGCGGGCACCCGGGCGGTCGACAGTCATATCAAGGCATTGCGCCGCAAGCTCGGCGCGGACGTGATCCGTACGGTGCACGGTGTCGGCTACGCGTTGGACGCGCGATGAGTGCAGAGTCCGGTAGGGATCGCGCTATCGAGGATGGCGTACGTGCTGGTGCGGCGGGGCCGCAGTGGCGTGCGGCCGTTTCACCGAAGCTGGGTGCGATATCGGCCGCGGTCGCGGAGGTGCTGCCGCGGCCGCTGGATCCGGTGAAATCGATCAAGCTGAAGTTCGCGATTCTGATGCTCGGGTCGGCCGGGGTGGCATTCGGGTTCTTCCGGCTGCGGATCGGCTGGCTGCCGCCGAAGACGACGATCGCGGCAACGGTGATCGCGCTGATCACCTCGCAGATCCTCGCGCACGGCACCACTCGGCCGCTGCGCGAGATGACGGCGGCGGCCAAGCGGATGGCGCAGGGCGACTACACCCGCCGGGTGCGGGCCAGCTCACGCGACGAGGTCGGGCAACTGGCGGCAGCCTTCAATCAGATGGCCGCCGACCTGGCCGCCGCCGACCAACAGCGCCGCGACCTGATCGCCAATGTCTCGCACGAACTGCGCACCCCGATCACCGCGCTGAATGCGGTACTGGAGAACATGGTCGACGGTGTATCCGAACCCGACGACAAAACCCTGCGCACCGCACTCGCCCAGACCGAACGGCTCGGCCGACTCGTCGGCGAACTGCTCGACTTGTCCACCATCGAATCCGGCGCCCGCGCCCTGGACCGCGAAGAAATCAGCGTCACACCGCTTTTGGTCGAGGTCATCGCCGAGGCCGAGGTGGCCGCCGCGGCGCTCGGGCGCGGCGTGCGCTTCCGCACCGACGTGCAACCGAGCAGCGCAAGCGTTTTCGCAGACCGTGCACGTTTGCATCAGGTGTTGCTCAACCTGCTCGACAACGCGGCCCGCCACGGACCCGCCGGTGGCGAAGTCCGCATCGAGGCCCGCGTCGACCGCGGCGGTCTCGTCATCGACGTCCAAGACCAAGGCCCCGGCATCCCGATCGCCGAGCGCGCCACCATCTTCGACCGCTTCACCCGCGGCGGGCGCACCGATGGTGGCGGTACCGGACTGGGTCTTGCCATCTCCCGCTGGATAGTCGACCTACACGGCGGCACCATAGCCGTCGCCGATCCGGGCTCGCGCATCCGCGTGGTTCTCCCCGCCCCCTAACGCATTCCACTTTTCCGTAACCCGGACCAATGCGGTCCCGGGACGATCCCGCACACCCGTAGGAGGGCCCACTCATGCCAGATCAACCCGAACCACTTACCCCGCCCGAAGCGATATCGGAGCCGAGCGTACGAGCCGAGTCGGTAGCGGATGCGTCGAGCCCGTCGAGTGTGCTGATAAGTCCGCCATCGAGTGCGCCGCCAACCATGGCGCCACTTCCGCCGCCGAACTCCGGGTTGCCCGCGCCGCGACCCTGGCCGGTACAACTGCCGAGATGGCGGCGCATCGCCTGCCCGCCGGGCGTATTGCCCGCGGCGGGTATCGCAGGTCTCGCGGGCGCGGTGTTCATTCCGCTGGACCGGCCTGGGATCGGTTGGGTACTTGCCGGCTCGGTGGCGGCGGCCGCGGTATGCACGGTGGACCGCCGTGCACGTCACACGGCAGAAATGGCCGTGCCGACAAATCATGCGCTCGGCTCCGAGGCGAGGGAGCGTGACCCAGGACATTCGGCTCCTGAGGCGCCCGGTGGTCGGATGTTGCTCAAAGATGCTGGCGCGGAGTCCGATCGATCTGACGCGCACGGCAGCGGTTCGGTGGACAACGATGCGGTGCCGATCCCGAATTCGCCGAAATTGCCCGTTGCGAAGGCAACCGAACATGAACCAGGGAGCGAGGTTTCGGTCGGTGCCGGGGGTGGGGTCAGGCTGGAAGAGGGCGGTGCGGAAGCTGATCGAGCCGTACCGAGATTTGGTGTCCGCACTGCGAATTGGGGGCGGGTTTGGTGGATGATCCTGGCGTTGGCGCTGCTGGCCGTGGGGGCGATGCGGGCCGCGGGGTGGCTGTTCGCGCTCTGTGTTGTAGCGGCCGCGGTGGCCGGGTCGTTGGCTGTCGTCGGCCGACGGTCGGTATATGGCGCGTGGTACGACGTGATCGCGGTGCCGATCGAGTCTGTTGCGGGCGTTCCGTGGGTGTATTCGGCGTTCGGGCGGATCGGCGAAGGTCCGGCGCGGCGGTCGTGGCGAGCCGGGATATCGGTTGCGGTGACGCTCGCGTTGTTGGCGGTTTTCGTGCCATTGCTGGGCGGCGCCGATGCGACATTCGCGAAGCTGCTCGACGCGGTGACGCCGAAGCTCGACGCGGCATCGGTCGTGCAGTGGATCGCGCTGTTCGCGGTACTCGGGCTCGGCAGCGTCGGGGCGATGTATCTGCTTGCGGGTCCGCGAGCCGCGGCGACAGGCGCGCCATCCGGCCGATGCCTGCGACGGTTGGAATGGGCACTGCCGGTGGGCGCGCTGACCATCCTGTTCGCGGTCTTCGTCGCCGCCCAGTTCGTCGCGCTGTTCGGCGGTGACGACTACGTCCAGCGCACCGCGAATTTGACCTACGCCGAATACGCGCGCAGCGGATTCTGGCAGCTCTCGATCGTCAGCATCCTTACCCTCGCCGTAATTGCCGTCGTATTGCGTTGGGCCACACAGGAGTGCGCCGCCGACCGAGCCTGGTTGCGCATCCTGCTGTCCGCGATCGGCGTGCTGACGCTGATCATCGTCGCCTCGGCCCTCGGTCGCATGTGGACCTACCAGCAGGCCTACGGCTTCACCGTGATGCGCCTCTTGGTAGAGGTGTGCGAACTCTGGCTGGGTCTGGTGTACCTGCTGATGATCGCGGCGGTGCTGCGCCTCGACGGCACCTGGCTGCCGCGCGCCGCCATCGGCACCGCCATGTCGACGCTGTTCGCGCTGGCCCTGCTGAACCCGGAAGGCCTTGTCGCGGAACGAAATATCGACCGCTGGGAGCACGGCGGTAACCTCGACACGCTCTACCTCAGCAGACTCTCGCCCGATATCCTCCCTGCCGTCGGGCGGCTTCCGCAGCCGCAACGGGCGGAGATATTCGGCCCCATCCGCACTAGTCTCGACGACGACGCGTGGCAGAGCTGGAACCTGTCTCGCGCCCGTGCCCGCTAGGACACTCGTGCCTGGTTGCCGGCGATGGCGACATGCGCCAGACCGGACACGTGCGACTGCCGGGGACAGGCAGAGTTGCCGGGCCACCGAACTCAGCTGCCGGTCGCCAAGCCGTACGCGCCCATCAGAGTCCGAACCCCCGAAGTCGGCCCACGCCGACCTTTCGGCGATCTGTCCCCATGTCGCAGGGGCGCAGCGGGCGCTGAGTGCGCCGAAGCGCTGAATGTTTCGCGGCCTAAGTGAGGGCGCGGCGCACGGCGTCGGCGGGATCGGTGGCGAGTTGTGCTGCGGGGATGGGGCTTCCGCTGGCGTCGTGAAGTTGCCAGCCGCCGAGGGAGACGACGGTGATGGTGCCGCGGTGGTGAGCGAAAGCGAGTTCGGAGAGGGTGCCCCAGGGTCCACCGATCACGATGACGGCGTCGGCGGAGTGAATCAGGATGGCGTTTCGGGCCTCGCCCATACCGGTGTACAGGACAGCGGACAGACCGCGACAGGCGGCGGACCGGTCGGTATCAGGCCGAACCCCGATGACAAGACCGCCCATCCCGGAGGCCCCCTCGGCAACGGCCGCCATGACGCCGCTACCGCCGCCGCAGAGCACGGTGGCACCGGCAGCGGCGAGCAGCCGTCCCACCTCCGCCGCCCATTCGGCCTCGGTGTTCGTGCAATCACGCGGTCCGCACACCGCGACCTGCGCAGGTATGTCACGAGCCATGAAGTCGACGATAGTTGCTGGTCTCGGCGCCGAGCGGAGGGCATCTGCCGCATCGCGAGAGTCCGGTTCGCCGAACCCGATCTCAATGCCCGAGGCGCGCTCCACGCCCGCGACGCCGGTGCGTGTGAGCGTGACGAGTTCGTGGACCCGTGATCAGGCCACTGGCTCGGTGCCGAGCGGCGGATATCCGCTGGCCGGTTCGGGCAGGGCCCCGCGGGCTTACCAGAGGTGCCTACCGGCGCTTGGCGAGCAATGTATCGAGTTGAGTGGCGAATTCCTCGGCGGCACTTCGGTATCCGACGTGATCGCCCGGGAATTCCACGATGTCGAGTCCGAGGTGCTCGCCGAGTACCACATTGGGCAGCGCCGGGAAGGTTTCCTTCGAATCGTGTCCGACGACGAGGACGAGCTTGTCGGCGACGGATTGCAGTGCGTCGAAATCCGGTGTGTAGCGGACGTACTGACGCATCTCGTTCTCCATCCAGAACAGCATGTTCTGCTGGATGCGCGCACCGATCGCGGCGGCTTCGGGCGTGGGTTCTTCGGCGCCGGGCTGCTGCTGGCGCAGCCCGACGCCCGCGGCGAATGCGGAAATGGCGGCGACGAAGCCTTCGGACTTGCTTGTCTGGTAAACGTCGTCCAAGAAGGTGAGCCACTTGTCGGCATCGGGCAGGACGGTCGCCAGCGGCGGTTCGTGGGGGATGAGCGTGTGCACGAGTTCGGGTCGCGTCGTGAGCAATTCGAGCGCGACGATGGCGCCGGAGCTGCTGCCGAGCACGGCGGCGGGCTGATCGCCGAGGTGGGTGAGCAGTGCGGCGGCATCAGCGCCGTCCAGTTGGACGTTGTGGTCCTGCGCTGGGCTGCGGGAGAATCCGCGCCGATCGTAGGAAACCACCGTATAGCGATCCGCCAGGCGCTCGGCGATCTGATCGAAGCTCCCGGCGTCGCCATTGCCGCCCGGGATGAGCAGCAGCAGCGGTCCGGTGCCGCGGATCTCGTAGTACAGCGTCGCACCGGGCACGGCGAGGGTGTGGCTGGTGGGAACGTCCATGGGAAAGGCTCCTGGTAGATAGGACAGTTGCCGCAACGCTTCCCGGATGACGGGCAGTGCCGCGGTGGGCGGGTCCGCATCGACCCAACGGTCGATGGCGACCTGCAGTGCCGTCGCGATCGCGCCCGCCATGATCCGCGGGAACATCTCGGTGTGCGGGTCGTGGCCGGTGCGTTCGGCGATGGCCGTCGCGATGGCCTCTTGGATGACGGCCTGCGCCTTGAGATATTCACCCTGCAGCGCGGGCTCGGCGGTGATCAGCCGAATACCGCGAGTCCACACCGGATCGGGCAATTCGTCGTCGCGGAATTCGGCGAGTACCGCGTGGATGACCGCGGGCCACAGCGCTTCGGCCGCCGGACGATCGTGCAGTCCGTCCGCGATCCGCCGGGCCCGATCGACCGCCACCGAGCACACGGCCTCGTGCTTACTGGCGAAGTAGTTGTTGAACGTGCGTGGCGAAACTCCCGCCGCCGCCGCGATGTCCTCGACCAGCACGCTGTCGAGCCCATGCTCGACCGCCAGCCGTAGCGCCGCGAATCCGAGCGCCTCCCGAGTCGCGAGCTTCTTGCGTTCGCGCAACCCGAGTACGAATGCCACGCTTTCACGATACGCAATCTTGCGTGGCACGCAAGATTGCGTGATCGGAAAGTTGTGCGCCCCAAGGGGATCGAAAACCCCGCAACCGCCGCCGCCCGAGATCAGTACAGCCGCCACCCGTCTCGGCGAATTGCTCGCGAAACATTCGCCGCGTGCGGACATGTGGCGTAGGAACCGGCCGGCACTTGCGGTGTCGGCCGTAGGCGGCCCAGGGCACTTTTGTTCGGAGGCTACGCAGACTTGCGTAGCACCGAAATCCGCCCTCCACTCCACGCGACCAGCACCGCGGCCAGGAACGACAACAGCGACGCGCTCATCCAGGCCTGTTTGGTGAAGTGCAGCTTTTCCTGCACGTCCACCCAGAAGTCGGTCCATACTCCGGCGTCGCCCGGGTTGATCAGCTGGTAGACCGAAAGTCCCACCAGCCACGCGAAAACCATGCCCCACCGCGATGGCGCGTTCGCCGAGGTATTCCACTGGTCAGGCCTGCGAAGGAAGAAGTCCGCGACGAGCACGCCGAGCAGCGGCACGAAAACCGACCCGATCAGGCCGAGGAAGCCGAAGTAGTTCGCCATGTTCAGCCGCAGCGCGAGCAGTGTGATCAGCACACCCAGGCCGATCGAGAGCACCCGGCGATCGACCCGGGGCGTGAGGTTCTGGATCGATACGGCCGTCGAGTACACATTCGCGAACGACTGGTCGGCCTCACGGAAGACGAAGATGAAGAAGAACACCGCACCGAGGGTCACCTTCAGGAACGGCGAATACACCCCGCCGTCGCCGGGCGCGAGCGCCAGCGCGAACAGCCCGAGCACATAGGCGATGATCTGGGTGAACGCATACGCCCCACTGGCCGCGCCGAATGCCGCACCGGTGCTGCGGGAGTGACGGGTGTAGTCGGCCGCCACCGGCACCCACGAAATCGAAACCGCGAGCGCCGCATCGGTAGCGACCCAGAACAGATTCCAATCCACACCGAACGGCCCGCCACCCGCGGTGCCCGGGTTGGCGGTGAGATCAGGCAGACCCGCGCGCACGAATTGGACGTAGAACCAGATCAACGCGATCACCACGCCGACGGTCACGAACCGTCGCAGCATCCGGACCGAACCGAGCGGCCAGATCGTCAAGACCGTCGTCAGCGCGCCCGCGGCGACCACGTAAATCCAGTGCTGACCACCATCGAACAACTCCTCCGCCGCATCGCCGATGACGATCAATTCGAAGGTGCCCCAACCGATCAGCTGCGCGATATTGAGTACGGTCGGCAGATAGCTGAGCTTCGCGCCGAATAGTCCGCGCAGCAACATCATCGCGGGCTTACCGGTCTTGGCTCCGGGCACCGCGGCAAGACCGAGCATGAGGCCGCCGACCACCGTACCGATGATCATCGCGAGAATGCCCGCGGCGATGGAGATCTGCGCGGCGCCATCGGAATTCGGCGCCAGCACCGTGTACGCACCGGAGAATGCGAACAGGCTGACCCCGAGGTTCGCCCAGAACGCGCCCTGATCCCAGAACGAGAGCACCTTCGGCGCTGGCTGGTCCAGGGTCAGCGGTGCTTCGCGCCGCTCGGATTGATCAAGGGTGGGTGCAGACATCCCGGTACCGCTCTCCCTACGCCGGCATTACCCGGACAGGTTCATGCGGTCGGCGAAACATGGGGTCCGCCCTCTCAGCCCGGCCGTGCCCGAGCTCCCGCGCTGGGTTTTCGGGCGAAATGCTACACCCGTGCACGGCGCGCCGGGCCGCGCCTTCGGACATTCCAGACAGGTTCCGCGGAGACCGCCCCGAACATCGCAACCACCGCCCATACTGTCCGGTACCGACCTGGTTATTGCTCGGTTATCTGCCGCTCATCGCTCACCTCGACTGGAATGAGTATGCGCCTATGATGCTGATCGCCTTGCACGAGACCGTCCTCGCTCAAATCGGGAATCCGACGCCGGAGGCACCGCCCAATTCGGAGAAGATCCTGCAGATGGTCCGCTACCTGACCTGGTTTGTCATGCTGTCGGGTGTCTGCGGCATCACCTACGCGGGCGGCCGGTTCGCGTGGGAGAAGTGGAGCGGCGGCACCCTGGACTCGCCGAAAATGCTTGCCGGCGCGATGCTCGGTGGTGTCATCGCAACCAGCGCGGGCACCATCATGAACTCTATCGTCGGCTGAAAACAGTTGTGGGTGTTCGGCTGACGCTGGCTCCGGCAGCGGCGGCGGCGCGCGCGAAGACGACCGCGTCGCGCACCGCCGCGCCGCCGGGATCATTGTTGAAGTAGACGAACACCTCTTCGCGATCCGACCAGGTGTCGGCCAGCCGTCGCGCCCAACTGGACAGTGCCGTGCGTCCGTAGCGCGGTGTGGGTGTGGCACGTCCGGAATGCAGTCGCAGATAACCCCAGTCCGTCGTGCGCCACAGCGGCGCGACGGGACGGGAGCGGACATCGGCCCAACACAGCGCCGCGGCGTGTTCCGTCAGCACGGCACGAACTTCCGGAATCCACCAGGAATCGTGCCTGGGTTCGACCGCGATCCGGACTTCGGGCGGAAAACAGCGTAGGCACGCGTCGAGCAGTGCCGGATCGACCCGCAGTGTCGGCGGAAGTTGCAACAGCACCGGCCCCAGCTTGTCGCCGAGTACACGGGCGTGTTCCATCAAGCGCCCGACCGGCTCCTCGGGTTCGCGCAGTCGCTTGATGTGGGTGAGGAAACGGCTTGCCTTGACCGCGAAACAGAAGTCCGGCGGCGTCCGATCCCGCCATGCCGCAAAGGTCTCCCCGCTGGGCAGTCGATAGAAAGCATTGTTGCTCTCGACCGTTGCGAAGCCCGCGGCGTAGGTTTCCAGCCACGCACGCTGCGGAACATTCGTCGGATACAGCACCTCGCGCCAGTCCCGGTACTGCCAACCCGATGTGCCGACGAGTAGGGGCATACCTCCATCGAAGCACTTTCTGACGGCCCTCATGTCAACGACGCTATGTAGTAGATAGATTCTCGTACCACGTGCTGATCTTCAGCTTCCCGAGCCATATCACCGACGCGATCGAGCACATGGTGACCAGCGCGACGCTACTGGCTCTCCGTGCCGTACAGGTCGTCCGGGATCGTGGCCTGCGCCCGGTCTCCGGTTCGTCCGGTCAGTAGCACCCTTCAAGGGTGGCTGCGGCGACCACATCGATGACATCGGTGACCTCGTTGCGCGCGTGCATCGCGATGCGTTGTCGCCGCGCGCCGTTGCCACGCGCCAGAACTGCTTTGACGGTATCGGCGACGAATTGCTGGTCGCCGGACTGTTCGAGCGCGGGGGTGAGGTGGTCGATCAGACCGGCGAGCAGGGTGCTGGCCGGAAGGGCGCGCCCACTGATCGTGTCGAGCCCGTCTCCGTCCAACCCGGACCGGGCGGCTTTCCAATACGCGGCCCGCAAAACCTCCGCGGGCACCGGGGGCGGTGGCAACCCATCCTGAATCGCCGTCTGCGCCATGACGACCGCCGCGCGAATCAGCGTGGCCAACAACGCCGTTTCCTCGACCGTCGCCGGTACATCGCTGACGCGCACCTCGACGGTCGGGTACGAGGCCGAGGGCCGCACATCCCAATACACCATCGCCGTATCGAGAATGCTGCCGCTGGCGAGCATCATCTGCACCATATCGTCGTAGTCCGCGACGGAATCGAAGAAGGGCGGGGGACCGGCACTGGGCCACCGCCGCCACATGATGCTGCGCCAACTGGCGTATCCGGTATCGGTGGCGCGGTAGACAGCGGAATTGGCGGTCAGCGACAACAACACCGGTAACCACGGCCGCAAATAATTCCCGACCCGTATCGCGATATCTCGTGACGACACCCCGACATGCACGTGGCAGCCGCACAAACCCTGTTCATGGGCGAGCATCCCGAAGTTTTGTTCGATACGTTGATAGCGAGGTGTATCGGTGACCGGATACGCATCCGGTATCGCGGGCGGCACCGCCACCGCAAGCAATCGGGCACCGTGCTTCTCCGCGCAATTCGCCACGCTGCGGCGCAGTCGGCACAGGTCATCGAGCAATTCAGGGGTCCGGGTGTGCACCCCGGTATTGATCTCGACCTGACACCGCGTCAACTCCAACTGCAGATCGATACCGACATCGGCGGCCGCCCCCGCGACTTCGACATTGCGCGGACTCGGCGCACCCGTGATCGGATCCGCCAGAAGGAACTCCTCTTCCACGCCGACGGTGGGTAGGACCACGGCCATCACTGGATTTTACTGCGCAAATCGCTGATCCGGACGGATGCCGGAATCGTTTGAGTGCCCCGCGCCGGGGTAGGCCGACCTTAGTGAAGGATCGGCGAGAAAGGGGTCCGGTATGTCCGAGGAATTGCGCGGTGTGCGCGCATTGGTCATTACCGCGAATACCGGCGTCGAACACGACGAGCTGCTGATGCCGCTGGACTGGTTGCGCGAACACGGCGCCGTCGCCGTGCATGCGACCCCCGAACGTGGCGAGGTCCAGACTTTTCGACACGATGTCGACAAAGACGAGGTCGTGCAGCCGGATGCGGCGCTCAACGACCTCGAGGCCGACGATTTCGACCTGCTCGTCGTGCCGGGCGGAACGGTGAACGCGGATAAACTGCGCGTCTGCGAACGCGCCGTGGAAGTGGCGCAGCAGTTCGTGCGTGCGGGCAAACCGGTCGCGGCGATCTGCCACGGCCCGTGGCTGCTCGTGGAGGCCGACGTCGTCGCGGGCAAGACCCTGACCTCCTATCCCTCGCTGCGCACCGACGTCGTCAACGCCGACGGCCGCTGGATCGATCGAGCGGTGGTGCGTTCCGACGAGAACGGCTGGCCGCTGATCACCTCCCGCAGTCCCGGCGACCTGACCGCATTCACCGAAGCTATCGGCGCCGAGCTCACCGCGGCCCCGTCGGCCCAGGCCTTCGCCGGCGATGAGATCTTCTGACACCGGTGAGTTTCCCGGACACGGATCGTCCTACTGATATGGACACAATCAACCTCGCCGACCGCTATGAGCTGCCGCCGATCGACTGGGAAAGCATTCGCAGACGACTCGACGCGGGCATCGAACAAGCGCCTGGCAGTGGCGGTCTCGACCGGCACACCTGCTGGTTGTCGACGATCAATCCGGACGGCAGCCCGCATGTCACCGCAGTCGGCGCGCTCTGGATCGACGGCGCCTTCTGGTTCACCACCGGTGCCCGCAGCCGCAAGGGCCGTAACCTGGCTCGCGATCCGCGCTGCTCGATGAGTGTGGCCACCCACGAATTCGACCTGGTCGTCGAGGGCACCGCGACCAGGATCGCCGATCCCGCCGCCGTCGCCGATATGGCCCGGCGCTGGGCCGACGGCGGCTGGCCGTGTCGCGTGGACGACACCGGAGAGGCGCTCACCGCCGAATACAGCGCCCCATCCGCCGGCCCGCCGCCTTGGCAGGTCTACCGTCTGACCGCGCTCACCGCCACGGCCCTGTCCACCGTGGAACCCGGTGGCGCGACCCGCTGGCGGTTCTGAGTCGCCGCACCTCGATTACCCGTCAGGTAATCGTGTCGGGACCGCGGGCTTCGTAGGATCGGCAGCATGAGTACGCAGACAGCCGGTGACCTGCTGCGCCATTGGCGGCTCGAGCGCAGGCTCAGCCAGCTGGAATTGGCCGGGCGCGCCGAAACCTCCGCGCGGCACCTGAGTTTCATCGAAACGGGTCGCGCGAATCCGAGCCGCACCATGCTGGTGCACCTGTGCGAGCAGTTGGAAATCCCATTGCGCGAACGCAATCGGCTGCTGCTCGCGGCCGGATTCGCACCCGCCTACGCCGAACCATCCCTCGATACACCCGCGATGGACGCGGTGCGCGGTGCGATGCGCCAGATCCTCGCGGGCCACGATCCCTATCCTGCACTGGCCATCGACCAGAGCTGGAATATGATCGACGCCAATTCCGGTGTGGCACTGCTGTTGGCGGGTATCGACCCGAAACTGCTCACCGCACCGGTGAATGCCCTGCGCCTGAGCCTGCACCCCGATGGTATGGCCAGCCGCATCGTCAATCTGGCCGAATGGCGCGGCCATATCTTCGAGCGGTTGTCGCGCCAGATCGAAGTCACCGGTTCGCCGGAATTGATCGAGCTCCGCGACGAATTGCGCGAATACCCCGGTGGCACAGCCGATCTCATTCTCCCCGAACCGGACCAGGCCGTCGTCCCGCTACGCCTGCGCCACGATGACCACGAACTGTCCTTCATCAGCGTCACCACCGTCTTCGGCACGCCGATGAACGTCACCGTCGCCGAACTCGCCATCGAATCGTTCTTCCCTGCCGATGAGGAGACCAAGAAGCGCCTCAACGCCGCATCGTGATGAGCGGCCGTTGTGCTGTGTGCGTCATGGTGATCGACGCCAGTGACTACGGATCAACCGCGCCGAATCGAGGCTCGAGGGGGTAGGTTCGGGGCGTGGGCAGGGGACCGAAGTGACGGGCGCGGCGGATCTCGCGGCACTGGTCGGCGTAGCGGTGGATTCGATGACCGATCTGGGTTCACAGCATTCGTGGACGTTGCATCGAGCAATTCTCGGTGACGGGCGCGAGGTCTTCGTGAAGGTCGCGCACGACCAGGCGGCGGTATTCGCGGCGGAGGCGGCGGGGCTGCGCTGGCTCGCGGCGGGGGCTCCGGAGTTGGTGCCCGAGGTGCTGGCTGTCGATGGCGGGATGCTGGTGCTGCCCTGGGTGCCCGCGGCCGCGCCGAGCGCATCTTCCGCGGCGCGTTTCGGGCGCGAACTTGCTGCGCTGCACGCGGATTCGCCGGGATCGTTCGGCGCGCCGTGGTCGGGTTGGATCGCCGATCTACCGCTGGACAACACCCAGGTCGATGGCTCGTGGGCACGCTGGTACGCCGACTACCGCCTCGCCCCATATCTGCCGAGGGCCGCCGCAGCGCTCGGTCGCGACGGAATTCGGTTGGTGGAGCGCGTGATCGAGAATATCGAAACCTTGGCGGGCCCACCCGAACCGCCCAGCCGCATCCATGGCGATCTGTGGTCCGGCAACGTCCTGTGGACCGCCGACCACGCACTCGTCATCGACCCGGCCGCGCACGGCGGTCACCGCGAAACCGACCTTGCCATGCTCGCCCTCTTCGGCATCCCACACCTGGACCGAATCCGCGCCGCCTACCACGAAACCCACCCCCTCGCCGACGGCTGGCGCAACCGCATCCCCCTGCACCAACTGCATCCACTCCTCGTGCACGTGGTTCTGTTCGGTATCTCCTACCGATCCCAAACCATCGCCGCCGCCACGGCCGCCCTCGCCGCATCGCACCCATAGGACCGCACCCCGTAAGACTGCCCCCTACAGCGCCCCAGTACTGCCCCCTCGCGAGGGCGCAGCACGGTGACATGTGCGGGGGTGCTGGGCGCGCATGTATCGCGGTAGTGGGCCCGGCCATGCTCGGTGCGGACAGACCGACGCCTTCGGTGAGGACGGCGCGCTGCTGGCCTGGCAATCATGCCCCGACACCGGCAGGGTGGTGGGCAGGGCACATCGAGGCCCACGGACTCAGCGGCGCAAGGCGGTTTCCTGCTGCATATGCGACAACTTCTCGGGATTGCGAACGGAGTAGATGCCGGTGATCAGCCCGTCGTCGATGCGCACCGCCATGACCGTATCGAGCTCGCCGTCGAGCCGTATTACCAGCGCCGGATAGCCATTGACCTGGGCCGGTTGCAGCGACAAGGCAGTAATCCTGCCCGACAACGCGGCCAGTAGGCGGGCCACCTTGTCGGCTCCCGTGACGGGCCGCGGGAGGGCTTGTTTGATTCCGCCACCATCACCCAGGAGTACGACATCAGGCGCGAGAATATCGAACAGGCTCTGTATGTCGCCGGTTTCGACCGCCCGCTGGAATGCCGCGAGCACGTCTCGGCTCTGGGCCGCTGAAATCACCCCGCGAGGTCGGCGCGCCGCCACATGTGCGCGGGCACGATGGGCGATCTGGCGGACCGCGACCGGGGTTTTGTCGACGGCTTCGGCGATTTCGTCGTACGGCAGGTCGAACACCTCGCGCAGCACGAACACCGCGCGCTCGGTTGGTGCAAGTGTCTCCAGCACCAGCAGCATCGCCATCGAGACGTTCTCGGCGAGTTCGACATCGTCGGCGACGTCGGGCGTGGTGAGCAGCGGTTCGGGCAGCCAGGGGCCGATGTAGGTCTCTTTGCGGCGTCCGAGTGTGCGTAGTCGGTCGAGTGATTGGCGGGTGGTGATTCGGACCAGGTAGGCACGCTGGTCTTGCACGGTGTCGTGGTCGATGCCTGCCCACCGTAGCCAGGTTTCTTGCAGGACGTCTTCGGCGTCGGCGGCCGATCCGAGCATTTCGTACGCGACGGTGAAGAGCAGGTTGCGGTGGGTGACGAAGACTTCGGTGGCAGGATCCGCACTCACGACTGCGCCCCCGGCATCCGGAAGTGTGTGGTCACGGGTGGCTCCTGTCTGTTGGATCTCGACTGCGTCGCTCACCAGACGCCGGACCACCACATTCTGTGACACCAGGCGCTTGTGACGGGCATCGCCCCGGGGGTGTCACAAGGCTCGAGGCGTGGGGTACACAGGTGAGTTCAGCTCGTCTTCGCGATGACCTTCTCCGCGAACCGGGACAGGTGCGCGATTTTGGTGTCCAGCGATTCGGTATCGGGTTCGGTGGTGTACGGGTAGCGGAAGCCGACGATCACATCGGTGACACCCTTGTCCTCCAACCGCTTCACACCATCGACGGTGAACCCGTCCAGCGAGATGACGTGGATCTCGAAATCCTTGCGGGTGCCGTATTCGGCGCGCAGCACATCGAGTTTCGCGAGCAGCCGGTCCAGTTCGGCTGGATCGCCGCCTGCATGCATCCAGCCGTCGCCGCGCTGGGCGGCGCGTCGCAATGCCGGGCCACTGTGTCCGCCGATGAGGATCGGAATCGGTTCGGTCGGCACCGGGCTGATCTTGATGGGCGGCAGATCGTAGAACTGTCCGTGGTATTCGAAATAGCCGCCCGCGGTGAGCCCGCGCACGATATCGATGCACTCGTCCATGCGTGCACCGCGATGTTCGAACGGCACACCCATTATTTCGAAGTCATCGGGCCATGGGCTGATGCCGACGCCGAAGCCGAACCGGTTCCCGCTCAATGCCGCGATCGAGGCGGCCTGCTTGGCGACCAGCACCGGTGGGCGGATGGGCAACTTCACCACGAAGGGCGTCAGCCGCAGTGTCGTCGTGGCCGCCGCGATGGCCGCCGACAGCACGAAGGCCTCGATGAACGGCTTGTCCTCCAGGAACTCCCGATTGCCATCGGGGGTGTAGGGGTAGGTGGCGTCGGATTCCTTCGGATAGGCCACACTGTCGGCGATCGTCATCGACGTATACCCGGCAGCTTCCGCGGCCTGTGCCAGCGGAATATAGAAGCTCGGGTCCGTCATCGTCTCGGCATAGGTGAATCGCATCTCAATCGCCTTCCATACGTTCGGCGCTGTGCGCCCTGTTCGATGCGGCACCGCGCACGCTTCCGGCGATGCCGAATCCGACCACAATCACATCCGCGGTCGCGTCCCACTCGTCCGGTTCGGTAATCAGCTGGGGGAGTGCGGTTCCTAGGCCCATGGGTTCGAAAACCCCTCCGGGATCAGATAATCGAACATCGCTTTCATATCGGCTGACAGCCGCATGAGCTCGATGGCGGAACCGAGGGCGCCTCCGTCGAGATAAGCGAACTCCATCCCGATATCCTCGAACGCGCCGCGAGCGAGCACCTCGGCCCCGCTCGCCTTCGCCTCGGCCAAGGCCGCGTCATAGTCTTCGGCCACCCATGCGACGTGATGCAGTCCAGGCCCGACGCTGTTCAGATGTTCGGAATACAAACTGACCCCGGACTTGGGCTCGATCAACTCCAACTGCTGCCCGCCCGCATACCCCAATGCCACCGTGATCGTGTAATCGGCGGGCGCGCCACGCAATTCGCACAATTGCGGTCCGAAGTGCACGTCGGGGACGGTGAACCACTTCGCGACGCCGTATCGCTCGGTGAACTCCCGCTGCGCCGCCTCGATATCGCGCACCACCCAGCACAGCTGGAAGATCGGCCCGCGCGCGATGGTCATCGGATCACCTCTGGTCTGCTGCACGAAGGCGACCGCGCCTTCGTTCCGTACGGCCCCAATTAAGCATTTTCGCTTAACATCGTCAATACTTGGGTTTAGTACAGTGCTGACATGGCCACCGAGGATCCGCGTGCCGCACTGCTCGACGCGGGCGAACGACTCATCGCCGAACGCGGCGTTGACGTCCCGCTGCGCGATATCGCCGCGGCCGCGGGTCAGCGCAACAACTCCGCGGTGCACTACTACTTCGACTCCCGCAGCGGTTTGCTCGAGGCCATCGTCGACCGCCGCATGAACTGGCTCGAAGACCGCCGAATGGGACTGCTGGCCAGGTATGAGACCGAGGGAACCGCACATGAGATCCGCACACTGGTCGCGATGCTCGCCGCCCCCATCCTGGAACTCATCTACACCGCAGAGGTCACCCACTACGGCCGCTTCCTCGAGGTGGTGCGCGCCCACCCCGTGATCGCCGACGCTCGCCGCCTCGCCGGCGCCGACCGTGCCGCCGTCCGCATCATCGCCACCCGCCTGGATGCGGGCCTGCCGCAACTCCCGTCCCGTCGTCGCCGCCAGCGCCTGGAAACGATGGCGACCGTCATGTTCGCCCTGATCGCCGACTACGAACGCGCGCTCGAAGCAGGCGTGCGCACCGCGGACCCCGACAGCGACACCGCCGAGATCATCGACATGATCGTCGCAATGCTCACCGTGCCGGTGCGCGAAGCGACCTCAGGTGGTGCGTAGGATTTTCGACGTGCCGTACAGCGTCTTGCCCGGGAAGACTGGACGCGGGCGGATCGCGGCATTCCCCGGCGCGAATACACACCCATTTACGCTGTGGGGCAGTGAATATACGTTCATCGGCACGGAATGTGTACTCGGCCGAGCAGCGAGCACCGGTAGCCGACACTGTTCCGGTAGGCGCCTGACGCCACGGTCGACCAACCACGGAGGTCCCATGAGGGAGCCAGCCCACCCGTTACCGGCATTGCGCAACCAGGATGCACAGCCCGCGTTGACTTCAGCGAAACCGATGATCTGACAATGAAATTCCCTTTCGACGAGCTGACCCCCAACCAGCTCTCGTTCGCCGAACGCGACGAACGATATCGCCAGCTGCACGACTGGTCCGAACCCACCTATCGACACAACTCCGGCTTGCGGATGGTGTGGCGCTACGACGACGTGCGGGAGTTGATGGAAGCGGCCAGCCCCGGCATCTCGAACGCGAAATCGCTGGAGCCCCTTGTCGGTTTCGGGCGCATCGCGGCCAATCCTCGCGCCGTCGGCCATCTCTGCCGGCATCTGCTCCCGCTGCCGGCGAAGGCGACCGCGGATCTCACCGACGACATCCTGCACAAACGGGTATGGGACACCTTGGCAGGCCCGGGGGGACATTTCACAGTGCCGAGGGCACAACGCCCGCAACGGATCAAGGACCTGACCGAGCATTTCCATCACGCGCTTGGCACCGAACGCGACGTGAGTGACCGGACGCTCGACGTGACGTCCCTGTCGATCGATTACGCGGCCCGGATCGTCGGCGCAGCGGTCGGCTTGCCGCCTGCGGACTGGCCGCATGTGGCGATATGGAGCGGTGCCCAGTCCGGGCTGCTGGGTCGGCGGATGCGCGGACGCGAATTGGCCGAGGCGGTCGGCGGCCTCGGTCGGCTGTTCACCGTGAGCGCCGACGCCATCGCATCCGGCGGACGGGATCGGACGGACGGATTGCCCGGCCGTCTGTGCGCTGCCCGCATACCCCGTCGAGTTGCCGTGTCCGCCGTGGCCAACTCACTGGCCGCAGGCGTACACACCGTCAGCGGCAGTATCCAGCAGGGCCTGCAGCGCCTGCTGAACAATCCGGACCGGCAGTGGTGGCACCTGCTCGCCGACGAGGCATCGACCGCGCACGTAGCGGCCAAGGTACTTCAGCTCGATCCGGGTCTGGTGGCTTGGAAGCGGCATGTCGTGGACTCGCTGACGCTGCGCAGCGGCACCGCGCTCTCGCCCGGGCCGGTTCTGGTGATGTGCGCCGCCGCCAACCGAGATCCGCGGGCCTTCCCGAACCCCTTGGACCTGCACGGTGCCGGCAAACTTCCGTTGACCTTCGGATTCGGTAAACACGTCTGCCCCGGCAAGCAATTGGCGCAGCTCGCAGTCGAGGTATTCCTGCGGGAATTGCACGCTCTCGCACCGGCCGCACGTCTGGTACCGGCGCGGCAGCGGACTCGAGCACGCCCGTCCGACTTGCTGTTCAGTGGCGCCGACATCGTCATTGTCACCGGCTGAACCGTTCGGGGTGTCGCAATGGAGTACTACGAGCTGGACATCGCGGATGTCGACGAATGGACCGAAACCTCCAACAGTTTCGTCCCGATGGATCATCGCTACCGCGAACCCGAGCGCTGGCAGGTGGCCATGACCGTGCAGCAGACGACCACGTACCGCCTGCTGCGCTGGGATCAGCCCGGCGACCGGCTGGCTTTCCGCACCCCGTCGAACATCCGTCGTGTTTCGGCCGAGGACTTCTACTGGGTAGTCGTCCCACAGCGGGGAGAATTCGCCGCGGCCGATGAGCACGGAGTCACTCGAATCTCACCGGGGCAGGCGGCGGTGCTGGCGCTGGATCGGCAGTGCCGGCTGCATATCCCCGGCTCGGTGGCCTACGGCTTCCAGGTACCACGCGCAGAGTTCGCGCGACCCGGCCTACGACAGCCGGTGCTCGACCTCGGCTCGGGTCTCGGCCGGATCGCCGCGGGCATGGTCCGTGATCTGCATGCCGAACGATCCGCGTTGACGAGCCGGGAGTTCAACGCGGTCGGTGACCGGATCGCCGAGCTGCTCTGCATGATGAGCGCGGGTGATACCGGACCGCAGCAGACTCATCTGACAGAGCTCGCCGAGACCGTCCGACAGCACGTGCGCCGACACATCGGAGTTGCCGACCTCCGGCTGCCCGAGGTGGCGCGGGCATTGGGCTGGTCGCCGCGACAGCTGCGCACCGCACTGCATCAGGCGGGCACCACGTATCGGGAAGTGCGCCAGGACGAAGCACTGCGAGCGGCTCGGACCATGCTCGAAAACCCCGACACGACAGCAACAATCGGAGAGGTTGCCGTGCGCAGCGGCTTCACCCTCACCTGGTTCTCCGCTGCATTCAAGGCACGATACGGTGAGACACCGCGAGAGTTTCGCAAACACCGGTTAGCCGAGTCGGTCCGGTCCACAACAACTCTCGGCTGAGTGCCACCGCAATAGTGAGCACTACCCGATCCATCTCGGCTTCGGTCATCGGAGCCATACCGCAGCCTGTGCTCAGGCCCCCGAATGGACAGCCTAGTACTGACCGGCCTGCGTCAGTGCCGTGACGACTCGTTACGCCTCGGGCTTCTCGTGGACGATACCGGCGTAGATCGGCACAGCAGTGGTCGGCGGTTCCAGTCGCCGACGCATGTCCGGGGCGTCGACGAGTGGCAGTACATCGGCGTCCGCAAGCGGAGTGTGAATTCCCTTCTAATGACCTGCATCGCTGCCCGGCTTTTTGTTTTTGCGCCGTCGAATTCTGTTGCGAGGCAGGAGCGGTGGGTTCCCGTGGCGAGGCATGCGTCAGCCGTCGACACTGACCTGGCACAGCTCGCCCAGCCGTTCGATCAGCAGCCGACCAGGTCAGGCAAGTCCGCGCCGGCACTTCCGCACGGTCGCGGTCGGTCGGAGATCAGCGAAAATTGGAGTACATCGTGGCAGATCTCTTGCCGTTCGTGATCGCCGGAATTGTATCCGGCTCGGTTTATGGGCTGGCCGCAACGGGTTTGGTGCTCACCTATAAGACGTCGGGAGTATTCAACTTCGCCCACGGCGCTATGGCCACCGTGTCGGCGTACGCGTTCTACACGTTGCACATCATCGATGGTGTCGTATGGCCGCTCGCCCTGGCGATTTGTGTGCTCGGGATCGGCCCGACCATGGGCATGGCACTGGAATTGCTGGCCCGCGTTGTAGACCGGGCGAGTTCGGAACTGCGGATCGCCGCGACGGTCGGCATTCTGCTGGTTGTCCAGGCGGGGGCGAGTCTGTACTACGGGCAGACGACGCCGCGGATCGTTCCGGTCTTCCTGCCCCAGGGCGGATTCGCCGCCTTCGGTGTCCGGGTGCAGTGGTCGGATGTATCAACGTTCGGCGTCGCGGTACTGGCGACCGTCGCGTTATCGGCCGCGCTGCGGTTCACCCGAGGTGGTATCGCGATGCGCGCGGTCGTCGGGAACGCGGCATTGCTGGATCTGGCCGGGACGAGCTCGGTGCGCACGCGACGATCGGCCTGGTGTGTCGGCACTGGTTTGGCATCGCTGTCCGGTGTGCTGTTCGCGCCGTTGATTCCGCTCGATCCCATGCAGTTGACGTTGCTGGTCGTCCAGGCTTTCGGGGCGGCGGCCATCGGCCGATTCACCAGTCTGCCTTGGAGTTTCGGCGGTGGACTGCTCATCGGGGTGCTCGCCGCGTTGGCTACGCACTACTTCACCACCGGGGTGGCCGCGGGAGTTCCCACCGCATTGCCGTTCTTGGCGTTGTTTCTCGTGCTGCTGATCATGCCACGCCGCTACCTGGTGGACCGGGACCGAGCGGTCCGGCGGATCCGGTCCGGTTGGACTGCGCCACCGGCGTTGCAATCCGCGGGGGCGGTCGTGGTGTTGGTGGTGCTCGCGCTGGTTCCGTCGTTCGCGGGCATCCATTTGACGGATTGGACTGTGGCGCTGGCGATGACGCTCGTCTTTCTGTCGCTCGGTCTGTTGGTCCGCACGTCCGGTCAAGTCTCGCTGTGCCACATGGCTTTCACCGCGATCGGAGCCTGCGCGTTCTCGCACCTGGCTGTCGATCGGCAGTGGCCGTGGCCGCTCGCGTTCATCGGCTGCGGACTGGTGGTCCTACCGATCGGTGCGGTGTTGTCGATTCCGGCTATTCGACTCAGCGGCCTGTATCTGGCGTTGGCGACCTTCGGATTCGGCGTCGTAGTTCAGATGATGTTCTACAGCGAGCCCTACATGTTCGGCACCAGTGGTCTGGGCCTGAAAATGCCGCGCCCCAGCGTATTCGGACTCGACTCCGACCCGTCGTTCTACCGTTTAGTGCTGGTGCTGGCCACGGTAGGCACGCTGATTGTGGTGGTGTTGGACAAGAGCAGGCTCGGACGATTGCTCCGGGGGCTGGCCGAATCGCCGACCGCGTTGCGGACCACTGGTGTCACAATCGAAGTCACCCGCGTTCTCGTCTTCTGCGTTTCGGCATTTCTTGCCGCATTGGGTGGCGCACTCGCCGGAATGGCCCAGACCACTGCCTCGGCGGCGAATTATCAGCCGCTGCTATCGGTTACTTATTTCGCGGTCATTGTCGTCGTGGTGGGCCGGGAGCCTTGGTATCCGCTGCTGGCCGCGGTGGCGTTGATCCTGGTGCCGTCCTATCTCCAAGTCGTGGGAATGTCGCTGTGGCTGCAGGTCCTGTTCGGCATTCTGGTGGTGCTGCGCGCCGCCACCGCGAGCCGACTCGAAGTTCCCGTGCCGATTCGATCCTGGCTGGACAACGCTTTTCGCCTGCACCGGTCCTCGGTGGTCTTCGCCGCGGAACCCGCCACCGAGCAGCCCGCAACGGTGCTGGACGTCCACGATCTTTCGGTTCGCTTCGGCGGCGTAGTGGCAGTCGACGGACTCTCGTTCGACGCGTGCACCGGGCGGATCACCGGACTCATCGGCCCGAACGGGGCAGGCAAGACCACGACCTTCGATGCCTGCACCGGTCTCGTCCAAGCCAACGCAGGCGAGGTGCGACTGCAGGACCTGGTGATCAGCCGAGCCTCGACCGCGCGCCGGGCGCGGCTGGGCATCGGGCGAACCTTTCAGCAGACCGAACTGTTCGACTCCCTTACTGTCGCCGAAAACGTCGCGATAGGCGCCGAAGGTCCACTCGCCGGTGCGAACCCGCTGGCCCAACTGGTCTCGGCGCACGGACAGCCCCGGCGGGTGCGCACCGCGACGGCCTCCGCGATGGCGTTGTGCGGTATCGAATCCATCGCGGATTCTCGCGTCGGTGCACTGTCCACCGGGCAACGAAGACTGGTCGAGCTCGCCAGATGTCTTGCCGGGCCGTACCGGATCCTGTTGCTCGACGAGCCCAGTGCTGGCCTGGATCGCTCGGAAACCGTGCGCTTCGGACAGATTCTGCGGCAGGTCGTCGCCGCCCGTGGCGTCGGAATCGTTCTGGTAGAGCACGATATGTCGCTGGTGCTCGAGATCTGTGAGGAGATCTTCGTACTCGACTTCGGTCGCCTGATATTCCGGGGCTCGCCCGCGCAGGTTCGCGCTTCGGTGGTAGTGCAGCACGCCTACCTCGGCGAGCCGGTCACCGACGAACGCGGGATGACGGAGCCCGTCGCATGACCGAGACCGACTACGCGCTCCAATTGCGCTCGATCACCGCGGGATACGGCACCACGATCGTGCTCCACGACGTCGACCTCGCGGTTGCCCCCGGGTCGGTCGTGGCGCTGCTCGGGCCGAACGGCGCCGGAAAGTCGACGCTGCTGCGGGTGGCCTCCGGGCTACTTCCGGCCCGATCGGGGACGGTGTCGATAGGCGGGGCCGATCTGACCCGCGCTCGTCCTGTGCGTCGCGCCCGCGCGGGGCTGTGCCTGATCCCCGAAGGCCGAGGTGTATTCGCGGACTTGACGGTTCGGGAGAACCTGCGCCTCCTGACGCCGCCGTGGCGCCGAGGTAGTACCGACGACGTGCTCGATATCTTCCCCGCGCTGCGGGCGAAGCTCGATCAACGGGCCGGCTCGCTGTCCGGTGGCCAGCAGCAGATGCTGGCACTGGGGCGTGCCTGGCTGGCAGATCCATCGGTTGTGCTGCTCGACGAGGTGTCCATGGGCCTGGCTCCGCTCGTCGTGGACGAGATCTTCGCGGCGCTCGGCGAATTGCGTACTACCGGCTCGGCGATTGTCCTGGTCGAGCAGTACGTGGATCACGCCATGACGATGGCCGATCGCGTGGTGTTGCTCAGCCGCGGCACTGTCGCGTTCGCCGGGCCCGCCGTTGACATCGACCGAGCTGCCGTGCTGCAGAACTATCTCGGCATCGACAGCGGTCACACAGACTTGCCGGCGTCGCCGGCAGGACACCCACCCGGAACCGCGGCCGGGCGATGGGCGTAGCGAATCGAATGCTCGGTATCCGTACAGGAGTGGAGTAATGAGGAAAACAAGGTTTCTGTGGTGGGTCGCACCGGTGCTGGCGGCGGCGCTCGCGCTCTCGTCGTGTTCCGCCGACTCGACGAGCGGCGGGACCGAATCCGTTGGCCCGGTGAAGGTTTCCGACGGCGGGCTGAATGGCGATCCGATTCTCATCGGGTCGATTTGCAGCTGCACCGGCCCAGCCGCGGCGTCGGTGGGACACGCCAGCGACGTGCTACAGGCATGGGCGTCGTGGGTCAACGATCGTGGCGGAATCAATGGGCACCCGGTCAAGCTCGTCTCATACGACGACGAGCAGAATCCGACAACAGCGCTGGCCGTCGCGAAGAAACTGGTAGAACAGGACAGGGTGGTCGCAATCGTCGGCCAGACCAGCCTGGTCAGTTCGAGCTGGCAGAACTATGTCGACAGCAAGGGCATCCCGGTCATCGGCGGACAGCCGGTCGACGCCCCGTTCATCACCGACCCGAACTTCTTCGCCTCCGGAACCACGCTGCCGGTGTTGATGCTGGGTGAGGTAGCCCAGGCCAAGCAGGCGGGGGCGAAGACCCTCGGCGTCTACTATTGTGCCGAAATCCCGGTCTGCGAGCAGCTTCCACAGATGCTGAAACCAATGGCCGAACAGGCTGGTCTGGGATTCTCTGCGGAGAAAGTCGCGATTGCCGCGCCGAACTACATCGCTCCCTGTCTCTCATTCAAGGATAAGGGTGTCGACGCCGTATTCCCCGGCGTCTCCGTCGAGGCGATTTCGCGCATCGCGGCATCGTGCGCACAGCAAGGTTACAAACCGATTCAGGCTCCTACCGGCGTGAGCCTGCAGAGAGCGTGGGCCACGGACCCGAACTTCGAGGGCAGTATCTTCGCGGGCTCGAACGCGCTGTACACCGATGACTCGATTCCCGCCATCAAGGACTTCGGTGACGCCCTCGACAAATACATTCCCGGTCTTCGGGGCAGCGGGGACTTCAGCGCGCCGCTGCTGTGGCCCTGGGCAGGTGGGCAACTGTTCCTGGCGGCGGCCAAAGCAGCCAACCTCTCCCCGTCTTCGACGAGCGCGGATGCGATCAAGGGACTGCGCGCACTGCGCGAAGAGACCCTCGACGGTCTCGCTCCGCCGCTGACCTTCCCTGAAGGCCAACCGGGGTTCCCGCTGTGCTACTTCACCGGAAACACCAAAGGCGGAGTATTCCACTCTGCCAACGGTGGTAAGCCGACGTGCATCGACCAGGCAACTGCCGCTGCGCTGATGAAGGCACTCACGCCGTCATAGCCATCCGAACCCGTATTCGGCGAGGCGGTGGCGTTGGGCCGCCTCGCCGATGCATTTGCAATCCGTTGGGTTGATCGCCACCGCAGACATAAGGACAGGGCTGGCCATCGGTTCGCGCAACGGCTTGTCGATCTCCAGCGAGAAATCCTTCGGGGGTGGGCGATGTCCACCCCATGGGTGGCTATCGCCCACTGCACATGTAACCGAATCTATTCATGCAAGCCGAAGGAATCTCACACGAGGAAAGACACGCGTCCTTTGGATCTCATCGCTGTCATTGTGCTGACTGCAGTCATCGCCGGGCTCCTGCGTTGGTTGGTGATTCCGGAGCGGCGTCGCAGCCTCGCCTCTCGCCCGAACGGACCCGATCCCTGTTACGTCCAGGTGTGTCCGATTCGGCTACGTGGCCTTTTTATCGCCCTCACCGCGCTCTGGGCTGCGCTGCTGATCACCGAGGTCGCAACTAATCCGGACGCGAGCAATGTGTTGCTTTATGTCTATTTGCTCGCGCTTGCCGCTTCGGCGGTGAACCTCACCGCGATCTACCTTCAATGGCGGTTCGCGGGTGGAGTTCTCGACCATTTTGCCCACCCTGTGGGTGGGTGAATGATGGCCGTGGTCATCGCCGCACAGCACCCGCCATCGGAATCGACCGCGCACGAGAGCAATTCACCAACGACGCCGCTCACCGAGAGCGGCGTCCGGCTTTCGTCGGTGATGGAGAGGCGGCGCAATAACATGGCCGAATCCGATCCGCACCGCCAGTACAACGTCGCACATCGCCTCTGAATCGGCGCGGTGCGTCTCTGCGACTCAGGTGGCGACGCGCGGCCGCCCGGCCTGTTCGATTTTCTCTCGGCAACCAGGTATCCCGCGGTACTCGCGCCGACCACGAGCAGGGACAGGCTCGGAACGAGCGCGATCGCCAGAATCGGCGTCCGGACTCCGAGCCTTACTCTGAACATCGGCTCGAGATAGTACGGGCCGGGTCGAATTGATTGTCCTCTTTCCGTGGGGCGGAAACCGTCCGAAGCGGTACATCCGACAGACCGCCCCAGCAGAGTGTGACGGTGATTTCGACGGCTTGCTCCTTGGGTATGGGTCGATCGGCGTTGAGCCAGTACCGCGAGGTGAACTGGCTGGCGCCGACAAGCCCGACCGCGAATGCCCACGCGCGTTGCGGACCGAGGCCGGAGTCTCGGATGAGTAGATCGTGCACCGCGCCGATGCAGGCTGCGTTGGCCTGCCCTACGCGCCACTGCACGGATGGCTCTGTCGGCACCTCCGACTCGAAGACCAGCCGGAATCCGGCGGGATCATCGTCGACGAAGTCGAAATAGGCATGCACCGCCGCGGATAGCCGCCCATGGTTGTCATCGGTCGAATGCAGGGCGTCGTGGACAGTGGACACGAGTCTGTCGAGATGCTGTTGCAATACCGCCAGATACAGCTCCAATTTGCTCGGAAAGTACTGGTACAGAGTGGGTTTGCTGATACCTGATCGCCGCGCGAGCTGATCCATGCTGGTGCCGTGGTAGCCGCGCGTCGCGAAAACTTCGCCGGCGCTTGCGACTATCTGACGGCTACGCGCGGCACGAGCCGATCTGGCCGCATGCGCCCGGGGCATCATCGGGTCGTTCGGCCCGTGCTGTGACATGCGGTCAGCAAGATCGGTCATGTGAGGCTCCCATCGGTGTCCGCGAGATCCGCCGGCGAGACGCCCTGCGCGCCGTCGTCTGCGGTATGCACCGTCGGCGAGGCGACGACTCGGAACGCGTCCGACTCGTCGCCGTGCCGGGTGGCACCGATATTGAGTATACTGTTATTCGGTCGGCTGGCGACCGCGGCCGGAATGCGCCATCAGCCCTCGCGCGAACGCCGCGTCAATTCAACTGTCGCCGCGCGCAATTCGCCTGCCGAATCAATCGGCGTCGCGTAGCCGACCCGTGTCCGTGCCACGCCGCGGGATGTCACCACTCGCAGATCCAGCCCGTACCGGTCGGCGCGTTCGCAACTCGCCTCGGTCGCGTCCGGATATCCGCCCAATACCTGTGCCATCGACAACAGCGCGTCCGCGTGATCGTCATTCAGGTGCGTGATCGCGCGCCCAGCCACCGGAACGACCGGATCCGGCGCGGCCGCCAGATACTGCTCTGCCGTCGCCGAATCCATCCGCCCGTACCCACCGACCCATCGAACGCGCCGCACCCGCAACACCCACAGCGAGAAATCGCTGTAATCCACGTAGTACTTCGCCGCTGGCACCGCCGCCAGATGCGCCTCGCGCGCCGCCGCAGCCTCATCGCCGACCGGACGCTCCACCACACCGGCCAGCGTGATACGAGTACCGGCCAGCGGATCGGCGGGCACCTCGGGCGACACCACCGACAGGCTGGCCCGCGGATCCGCCGCGAGATTGCGCCCGTGCTCGGCCATCCGCGATACGCACAGCACCGGCTGGCCCTCCAGCAGCCCATAGGTGACGAACGACGCCCACGGACCGCCGTCCTCGCTCAAACTCGCCAGCGTCGCGATATTCGTCGCCGCCGCAACGGTTCTGGCCTCCTCGGCCGCCGAAGGGCGAGCCGGATTCGCCACCGGCGAGGTCGGCTGTGGAATCGAAGGCGCGTCGCCCGGATCACCGTGATCGAGAGTCATGCCGTCCATCCTCGCAGGTATCCACTGCTATCCAGTGCGGTATCCCGCCCGGGACGCGGTAGCGCAGCAGAACCACCGAGGGGCGTGGAGCAGCTGACATCGGACATTCGAAACGCCGACGACCGCGTCTCGAACCGATCGATCGCGCGCGCAACGGCCGCGGATCGGCAAGACTGGCGTGCGTGACCAGATACGCATTCGACGCCGACCGCAACGCCCTCGTCGCCATCTGGGCGACCGGACGCGGCGATCTCGCCACCACCGTGGCCGAGCTGCCACCGATAAACCATGACCAGGCAACGAGTTTGGCGTCGAATCTGACCACCCTGTCCCGGTTCCAGTGGCGCACCTACACGCATCCGGCAAGCGCCGCAGGCGATCCCGACGTCCCCAATAGCGAGGCCTGGCGCCGCGCGGAGGAGCGTCGCAACTTCAAGGAGGTCGAAGCCGGAATCCGGAACCCGAACCTGCCGACCGACCACGGCCTCGTCGTTTCCTACAGCGGCGTAGTCGAATCCGCGCACCGCGTCGGACGCACCCTGCACGCCATCGACGACTCCGCCCTGCGCGACACCATCGCGGCCGAGGTCCGCACCGAACAGGCCGCCATCGAATCAGCCGAACTCGGCGATCTGTCCGGCCGTGCACGCCAAGCGGTCGAACTCTCACGCCCGGATGTCTCACCGGCTCAGGTGCAGGCCGCCGACGACCTGCTACGCGCCGACCCCCTCGGCACCGTGGAACTGTTCACCGAACTCGACCCGGCTTCCGCCTCCGTCGCGGCCGCGCACTGGCTCTATGCCGCCGCCGAGGTCGCGGGCGAACTCGCGGGCGTGCCAACCGCCGATGTGGTCGTCGAAGCCGATGACATCGAGGCACTGCAGGTCGAAACGCCGACCCTGGTGCTGGAGCGGCTGACCGGCGGCGAGACCCCGACCGAGATCGTCGTCGACCTCATCGCCGAGGCCACGGCGATCTCCGAAGGGCACGTGCCCGCACCATGGGCAGTCGTGGGGCGCGTCGCCGAAATCGAAGAGCAGGCCCGCAAATTCGATCTCGACAGCGCTTCCCGCGCCGCCCTTCTCGACGAATTCCGGATCAGCCACCTCGACCCCACCCGCCCGGCTCTGGACCTGCTGGAAGATCTCCTCGACGGCATCCGCGGCTGCCTGCTGCTCTACTCGGCCCACACCGCGGGCGCCGACGCGGAAGTCGAAGCCAAGTTCGCCGCCGACGTCAGAGGGGAAGCCGACGCCCACTCCGACCAACTGTTCTGACTCGGGCACCGCTGATCAACCACACCGCACCGACTTCCGACTCACATCGGCGGCGAGCCAGCCCAGCAGCGCCTCGTAAACGGCGTCGTGGTTGAGCAGGGTGAAATGGTTGGCTCCGGGGATATGCAGGCCATTGTCGTCGTCGAAACCGATGCGGCGAGCCCGATTTCGGCCGGAGCCACTGGCGGGCAGGACCAGGCCGTCACCGATGATGCGACCGAGCGGATGGCGCGGGCTGCGCGTGACCGATGCGGTAACGAAGTAATGATCAGCGCAGTCGAGCAGCGGCACCTCGCGAATGACTCTGCGGCGCAAAGCATCCGCGTCCAGACCGTACCAATCCTCATCGACGAGCGAACCCTGGTGCAGGTCACGAATGCCCGCACTGCGGCGGCGTAGCAGCCGACCGAAGGGCCGGGTCTCGGGAATTTTCACCAATGCGGCGGAGGCGTAATGGACGAGCTGCTCCAACGGCGCGCCCAAATGCGGTGATCCGAGACAGACGATATGCCGCACCCGACGCACCCACGGCAGGTCGGTCTGATCGGCGTCATAGCACGCACCACGCGCGATCAGGCCGCCCATGGAATGGCCGACAAGGGCGATCTGCTCGACCTCCACCGGCCAGTTCTCGACCAACCGCTGCAGCATCCCGTTCAGCAGACGGGCGTTCTCCGAGATGTGCAGTCCGCTGTTATATCGAACCATCAGTGTCGTGCAGTCGAGGTCGGCTTCGAGCCGCTCGGCGTAGCTGGGCCGCCCGCCAAGGCGCCAAGCGTGTTCGGTCTCCACCAGGCCGTGCAGGAAAACCACGATGCGCGAGCGCGGATTCGACACCACATCGCCGGCCCAGCCCGGCGCGACGGGCTCGCCTTTGATCCGAAATGTCATCGGCCCGGCGAGAATCGGCCGCTCATCCTCGAGCGTGTCTCCGATCAACCCCTGCAACGCGGCGAGGAATCCGGAGCCGCGCACCGTGCGTGAGGGCACCGCAGCGCCGGGTATATCCACGGCGCGCTCGGCAAGCGCTCCGGCAACCACCGCAGTACCGCCGACCAGGCGATACACCCCATCGGTAATCGCATCGTGCACTACCTTGACCGGCTGCGCGGCCGGTCCGACACCCAGTCGCACCGCCGCGAACACCCGGTCCGACACGGCTCGGTGAACCGCGGCGATCCCCTCGATCGCACCACCCAGCTCATCGCCCGCCAACCGGGCGAGCGCCTGAATCTCGGCCTGTCGTTGCCGCTCGGGCTCACTCATTCATTGAGTGTACAACTGTGCACTGAGATTTTCGCGTCGGAGCACGGCCTAGGACGGTATGTGGCTGACTCCGACCGCGGTTTCAGTGAGACTGCCGAGGTAGAGGGTGCCGTTGTGCTCGACAACGCCGGTAACCATCGCGAAGTCGGTGCCCTCGGTCTGCAGGTCGTGCACGACCTTGCCGTCGAAGTCGACAGCCATCACCCAGACGGTGCGCGGTGGTTCGGGCTGCACCCATCGCGGCAGTGCCCAGACGACCCGGCGCAGAACGCCGGGCAGGGGAAGTAGGCAATCCAGCAATGGATTTCGCGGTGACGGCAGGGTGATCCACACCAGAGCGTCGCTGCCGAGGGCCATATTGTCCGGGAAGCCGGGGAGGTTCTCGATCAGGCGGTCGTAGGTGCCGGCCTTCGGTCCGGTCAGCCAGTATCGGGTCACGCGGTAGGCGCCCGTTTCCGCGACGAGCACGCAGGAGCCGTCGGGGGAGAGGACCACGCCATTGGCGAATTGCAGTCCGTCGATG
Organism: Nocardia sp. NPDC049737; assembly: GCF_040674755.1. NCBI lineage: Bacteria > Bacillati > Actinomycetota > Actinomycetes > Mycobacteriales > Nocardiaceae > Nocardia > Nocardia sp. NPDC049737. The sequence goes on from NZ_JBFANH010000015.1 coordinate 82,217, forward strand.
AGGGTTTCGAGTTTGCCGGATGGATCGAGGCGGAACAGGCGGCCGGTGCCGGAATGCTCCAGCAGATCGCCCATCCACTCATCCAGCGGATAGCGGCGCGACGACGAGGAGAAGTAGATCGTGCCGTCCTCGGCGCGAACCACATTGCTGGCGAAGGGGAGTGGTTCGCCCTCGACCTCGGCCACGAGCACCTCGATGCCGCCCGCGCTGTCCAGCCGCAGCAGGCCGCGATCGAAATCGCAGATCAGCAGCGACCCATCGGTGTCGGCATGCATACCGAGCGGGCGGCCACCAGTGTTCGTCAGCAGGCTCACCGCACCGTCCGCGGGATCGATGCTGTAGATGGAACCGTCATCGACTCCCGCAATGATCCGACCCTCGGCGGTGCGAACCACATCTTCGGGTGCCGCGCCGGGCAGTTCGAATCGCGCGACCGGGGCAAGTGGTGGGGCGCTACGCGTTTCGCGAGCCCGGGGTGGGGCAGGCGGCGGTGTCCAGCGTTGCGGCTGCATTATCGATCCGGCGGCCATGGCCTCAGCCTATCCCGGTGGCGACAATCATCCGTTCAAGAACCAACCGCAAACCGTGGCATGGTCATACGTAGATATGCGCATCTAAATATATGTTCCTCTCAATAGAGCAACAAGTGAATTCGTTCGGCTTCGCCGAACGCAACAAAGAAGGGAAGCGGTGGGCTCCGATCACTTTGAACAATGAAGAGGGCGGGTCGGAAACCAGAGGGCAATACCCGATATCGCGTGGTGGCGCGCGGAATGGGGGAGAGGGGAGGGCGCCACCGTGGTTCGGGAGTTAGGTGCTCCCTTAGGGATGTCAGCGGTGCAGGGCGGTCTCGTGCTGCAAACGCGACAGCTTCTCCGGATTGCGCACAGCGTAGATCCCGGTAATGAGGCCGTCGTCGATGCGCGCGGCCACGACGGCGTCGATATCGCCGTTGTGGCGCAGGAGCAGCGCCGGGTAGCCGTTGACGAGGGCGGGTTGCGCGGACCTCGCGGTGAGGTTTCCGAGCGCGGCAGCGAGGAAGCCGGCCACCGCGTCGGCGCCGACGACCGGCACCAGCGCGGCCTGTGCGAGTCCGCCGCCGTCGCCGAGGAAGACGACATCCGGTGCGAGAATGTCGAGCAGGCTCTGCAGTTCGCCGGTTTCAACGGCCCGCTGGAATGCCGCGAGCGCGTCTCGCGTCTCGTCCACGGAAACCACCCCGCGTGGCCGGCGCGCGGCGACGTGTGAACGTGCCCGGTATGCGAGCTGGCGAACCGCGGCCGGGCTCTTGTCGACCGCTTCGGCGATCTCGTCATACTCCAGATCGAATACCTCGCGCAGTACGAATACCGCTCGCTCGATAGGCGTGAGGGTTTCCAATACCAAAAGCATCGCCATCGAGACGCTGTCGGCCAACTCGATGTCCTCGGCGACGTCGGGCGCGGTCAGTAAAGGTTCGGGAAGCCAGGGCCCGACGTAGGTCTCCTTGCGGCGCCCGAGCGCACGCAGCCGGTCGAGCGACTGGCGGGTGGCGATTCGGACCAGGTACGCCCGGTGATCCTGCACTGTGTCGAGATCGACGCCTGCCCAGCGCAGCCAGGTCTCCTGTAGGACGTCTTCGGCGTCTGCAGCCGAGCCGAGCATTTCGTACGCGACGGTGAAGAGCAGGTTGCGGTGCGCGATGAACGCTTCCGTCGCGGAGTTCGGATGGTCCTCGCGGCTGCTGCGCGCGCCGCGGCCGGTGGGCGTGGACTGCGACATGCCGGGCATGGGCGGCTCCTGTTCACTCTCGACTTTGTCACCCATCAGACGTCGGGTCCTGTTGTTTTGTAACAGCGAGACGACGGTGGTGTGCGTCACATCCAAGGGCTGTTACGCGGATCGGGGCGGGGCCGTCTCATGGTCGTTCGATTCAGCACAACCAGTAAGGACCGAAGTCATGGAACCCCGTTTCAACCTGAACGGCAACGAGCTCGGCGCCAAGATCGGCAAGCGGTTCGCCAGCACCAGCCTGGCGATCATGGAGTCGTCGCTACCGAAGTCCACAGTGGAGCTGGTGGAGTTGCGCGCCAGCCAGATCAACGGCTGCGGTTATTGCGTCGACGCCCACGCCAAAGAGCTGGCGGCGGCCGGCGAACCAGCGGTTCGGATCAATCTGGTCGCTGCCTGGCGTGAGTCCACTGTGTTCAGCGAGGCCGAGCGGGCCGCGCTGGCATTCGCGGAGGAGGGCTCGCGTCTCGCCGACGCGAATCTCGGTGTGTCCGACGAGACCTGGGCTCAGGTGCGCGAGCACTACGACGACAACCAGATCGCCGCGCTCGTCTACTTGGTCGCGATGATCAATGCCGCCAACCGGCTCCTGGTGATTACGCAGACCAAGGGTGGCTCCTACGTGCCCGGCACGTTCGAGAGCGTGGCGAGCTGATCCACACGTGGATCCCGGCCCAAGATCATTCGGGCCGGGATCCACGGATGGGGGAGCACTGCGTCCGGCGATCGCCGACGACGTCGCAGGGATCTCGAGGCGGTTCGCGGGGAACGTATTCGGGGCTTCTATGGGCCCAGCGCTCCTAAAATACATCGCCCTATTTAGATATGCGTATTTAACTATATAACTCTCGAACTCTAACTCACCAAATCCCGCCCGCCTCAAAAAACAGCACAGGACAAGGGAAGCCCCCGCTGCTGCGCCCAGTGACGGCCGCAGCAGCGGGGGACTAGGGATTGACGGAGAAGACGTGCCAGAGCACGGCAAGGGTGGCAAGCGTGAAAAACGGTGACAGGATCCATATCTCGACTTTGTTCCCGGTCCGTTCGATCACCGGCACGCAGGTACGCAACGGGAACGGCCAGAACAGTCGGCACCCCTTATCGGTGAGGCAATCACCGGCTAGATGGGCCAGCGCCCCGAGCCCGACGGAAAACGGCAACCATGCCGGTTTGTCGGTGATCCAGTGATCCATCACGAACGTGCCTGCCGCGGCCAGGATTACGATCGTGCCCCACGCCTGGATGCCCTCCCCGGGAGGGCACAGATGCAGTGCCCGCACGGCCAGTGCGAGCAGGAAGAACACCAATCCGAGTGTGAAATACCTTCCGAGCCAATGCTCACCGGCCCAGGTCCCATAGGCGACAGCGATCACGAAGGCGAACGAGTGGGTGGCGTGCCGATGTCCACCGGAGATCCAGGAAATCAAGCGACACAGGTGATAAGAGAGCGGACCGAGCACATGCGCGATGGTGCCGTTCGGATGGTCCGCATCGGGCAGCAGCGCGGCCCCTGCTGTCAGAAAGGTTCCGAGCAATACCTCGACGGCACCGAGGTGCGCGTCGCCAGTGGGCAATACCGGATAGACCAACGCCGAAATGGGCAGCGTGGCCGCTGCCACCGACCAGGCGAAAGCGCCACTGGTCGCATGTGAATGTCCTAGCACCGCATGAAGATTAGTTGACCACAACCTGTTTCAAACAAACGCGACTAGCCAGCGGTTGAAAACGTCTCGGGAGGAGGGGATTTCACCGAGAGCGGCCAGACACGGTCGGTGTGGCCATTGTGCATGGAACAGCCCGCGAACGGTCCCTTGGGGTCGAACAGCATGTCCATATGGCTGTCGGCATGGTCGAGAAACCATAGTGACAGCCCCAATTCGCCGTTGAGCCGATAGAGTTCCCAGGATTGCCAGAGCGCCTCGAGCCGTGCCACGGCCTCGGTGTGCCGCCACCATTCCGGGCACCAGGCCACGCCGTTGTCGGCCACTTTGCGCCGATAGACCTCGGCCAGATAGTTCTCGACGAACTCCATGACCGATCCGTAGACCTGTGTCCGCTGTTCTTTCATGGCGCCCCCGAGGCCAGTGGCATTCCGAACAGCTTCGAGAGTAGTCACGAAATCTGCTGAGGTCCTTTGGGAAACCTTTGAAAAAGCTAACCCGTGCGCCGCGAACGCGGATCCACGATGCGTTGGAGGGCGTGCAGATCCGATTCCAATGCGTAGAACACCCGCAGCGCGCCGACGAATGCGAAGAGACTGACCACGCACAGGATCACGATGGGACCGATCACCATCTGCTGCTGCGCAGCGTCGAGATAGACCAGACCACCTGCCACCCCGATCAGGGGAACCGAGGCGGCGATGCCGAGGTAGATCCGGATGCGCCGAGCGAGCCGCCGCAATCGGAGGGCGTCATCGGGGGAGGTCTGCCCGGTACCGAGCAAACCCGGGTAGTACCAGCGCAGTACGAAGAAGGTGACCGGGAAATACGAGTACACCACCGCGACCGCGGCCGCGACCAGATGAGATGCGATGAGGTTGAAGGTGAACCCGCTGGACAGGTTCGCGGTGTAATGCAACTGTGTCAGGAAGATCACCAGGGATAACGCCCACCCGGCGAATCCGACCACCGCGATGCGGTCGCCGCACGCGAGCGTATCGGCGCGCGCCCGAGCGAGGGTCTGCTCGTCGAAGTGCTTACCGCGCCGCAGTCCGTCGGGAACCAGGAACACGAGACGGCACCAATACAGCAGGGCCAAAATGCCGAGCGGGTAGCCGATCGCGCCGAGCAGCGCTGCGAGGCCTTGGAGTTGGGCGCTCGCCTCGCTGGTGAGCCGCGCGTCGAGCAGTCGCGTGTTGTGCGCGGAAAGATAGAGCGCGCCGAGGAATTGCCCGAGCATGCTGGACAGCGTCACCACCGGCATCGGCCGCATCCGCAGTTTGGCACGGATACTGCGCGCCGGCGGGTCGACGAGATCGCGGGCGGTGCGGTCCAGGGTGAGATCGAGTTGACTGGCGAGTTCGGCGCCGGTGGCGAAGCGGTCGGCGGGATCGGGGGACAGGCAGGCGAGCAGGGCATGCTGCAGTACCGGTGGGCAGTCCGGCGGGATATCGGCGGCGAAGCGGTCTGGGACCGGCTGGCGGCGCAGTTCGATCATCCGTTCCAGTGAGGTATCAGATTCGCCCGCACTGCGTTCGTCGTCGAAGGGGAGTCGGCCGGTGAGCAGTTCCCACAGCACGACCGCCAGTGCGTAGAGGTCGCTGCGGGTGTCGAGGTCAGCGGCGGTGGTGGCCATGGTCGGGTGGCAGGCTTCGAGCTGTTCGGGTGACATGTAGGCCAGTGAGCCGCCGAAGTAAGCGGCGGGGCTGGCACCTGGAATGTGGCGGCTGAAGCTGATATTGAAGTCGGCGAGCTTGGGTTGTCCGTCGACGGTGAGCAGTACGTTCGCGGGTTTGATATCGCGGTGCAGCACGCCTGCGTGGTTTGCGTAGTCCAAGGCGGAGGCGAGTCGACTGCCGAGCCACGCAACGGTTTCCGGCCAGCTCAGCCGCGCGACCTCGGTACGGGTGGGGGATGGTTGTGGTTCCAGCACGCCGCCGCTGGCGGCCGCCTCGTCGACGGCGTCGAGGAGTAGTCGACCGGTCTTGCCCGCTACCCCGGTTCGGCGCAGCAGCCGCAGCACGCCGAGCAGGGTGCCACCCGGAACATACTGCATGTACATCAATTTCAGGTGCCGGTCGGCGATCTGGCGTTGATCGAAGACCCGCACGATGTTCTCGTGGTCGAGCTGGGCCAGCGTCTGTCCCTCGCTGCCGCGATCATGGGAGATCTTGACCGCGACGAGTCGCCGCATCGAGCGCTGCCGCGCCAGGAAGACTCGGCCGAACGCGCCCTGGCCGAGCAGGATCAACATATCGAAATCGTCAACGGTCGCACCGGGTTTGATGGAGTCGAGCGTCGCGAGTGCGGCGGGGTCGGTCAGGACGGTGCTGCGGAAGTGATCGCCATCGAGGCGGTCGGCGATCCGCGCCATCTGTTGCGAATACCGCCGTTCGTATTCGGTGAGATCCAGATCCTTATCGAACTGGCGGCGCGCGGTGATCTCCTCGTAGATCAGATCCGGTGGCAGTGGGGCGGTGTCGAGTTCGGGAAATTCGGCCAGGTATTCGTCGAGGCGCTTTTCGGCCTTCTTGCGGATCGACCGGTGATGCAGATCCACCTTGATCAACTCGATGAGTGCCGACCGCCGCAGTGCGGTCTCGGTGGGCAGATGCGGGGTCAGCTCGGGTGGTTCGCCCGCGGCCTCCCACTCACCCGCGAAATCGGCGACCGCCCTGGCCAATACGGCCTGAGCAGCCATCGCGCGATCCCCACCGTGCTCCGGTGGTACCGCGCCGAGCTGGGTATTCATCGTCGGTTCACTCGATCAGGTTGGTGTCCGGGACAGAACCGAGAATATTCGATTGTCGGCGTCCGTCGCTGATCTTCGCCACCGGTGGGCGCCGGACGCAACGGAACTGGCGTACGCATGAAGACGCCCCCGCGAACCACGGGGGTTCGCGGGGGCGCCGCGTGCGGAGGACCGGCCGGGTCGGTCGGTCATTCCTCCTTCATCACACCAGGTCGAACCGGTCCAGGTTCGACACCTTGACCCACGCGGCGATGAAGTCGTTGACGAACTTCTCCTTCGCGTCGTCGGTCGCGTAGACCTCCGCGAGGGCGCGCAGCTGCGAGTTCGACCCGAAGACCAGGTCGACGCGGCTGCCGGTCCACTTGACCGTGCCGGTGGCGCGATCCTTGCCCTCGTAGGTTCCGTCATCGGCGGCCGACGGCTCCCACTTCGTGCCCATATCGAGCAGGTTCACGAAGAAGTCGTTGCTCAACGATCCCGGGTCGGCGGTGAATACGCCGAGCGGAGACTGCTTGTGGTTCGCCCCGAGGACGCGCAGACCACCGACGAGGACGGTCAACTCGGGAGCACTGAGGGTCAGCAGGTTCGCGCGGTCGATCAGCAGGTACTCGGCGGGCAGCCGGTTACCCTTCCCGAGGTAGTTGCGGAAGCCGTCCGCGCTGGGCTCGAGCGCGGAGAAGGACTCTACATCGGTCTGCTCCTGGGTGGCGTCCGTGCGACCCGGGGTGAACGGCACCTCGACGTCGTAACCGGCGTTCTTGGCGGCCTGCTCGACGGCCGCGGCGCCGCCGAGTACGACGAGGTCGGCGAAGGACACCCGGGTGTTCCCGGTCTGGGCGGAGTTGAAGGACTCCTGGATGCCGTCCAGGACGCGTACCACCTGGGCGAGTTCGTCGGGCTCGTTGACCTCCCACCCGGCCTGCGGCTGCAGGCGGATGCGTCCGCCGTTGGCGCCGCCGCGCTTGTCACTGCCACGGAACGACGCCGCGGCCGCCCACGTGGTCGAAACGAGCTGTGCGACAGTCAGACCCGAGGCCAGGATCTGGTTCTTGAGTGCGGCGATATCGGCGGCCCCGATGAGGTCGTAGTCGGCGGCCGGGACGGGGTCCTGCCACAGCAGCGTCTCCGCCGGCACCTCCGGCCCGAGGTAACGGACTTTCGGCCCCATATCGCGGTGGGTCAGCTTGTACCAGGCCTTGGCGAACTCCTGGGTGAGCTCCTCGGGGTGCTCGAGCCAGCGACGGGTGATCTGCTCATAGATCGGGTCGATCCGCAGCGAGAGGTCCGTCGTGAGCATGACCGGGGCGTGGGACTTCGACGGGTCGTGCGCATCGACCACGGTGCCCGCGCCCGCGCCGTCCTTGGGGATCCATTGGTTGGCGCCGGCGGGGCTCTTGGTCAGCTCCCACTCGTACCCGTAGAGGGTCTCGAGGAAGCTGTTGTCCCACTTGGTCGGAGTCGGCGTCCAGGTGCCCTCCAGGCCGGAGGTGATCGCGTCCTTGCCGACGCCGGTGCCGAAGGCGCTCTTCCAACCCAGGCCCTGCTCCTCGAGCGGGGCGGCCTCGGGCTCGGGACCGACGAGTTCGGCATCGCCGGCGCCGTGGGTCTTGCCGAAGGTGTGGCCGCCGACGATCAGCGCGGCCGTCTCGATATCGTTCATGGCCATGCGGTGGAACGTCTCACGGATGTCGATGGCCGCTGCGAGCGGATCGGGATTGCCGTTCGGGCCTTCCGGATTCACGTAGATCAGACCCATTTGGACTGCGGCCAGCGGGTTTTCCAGATCGCGGGTGCCGGTGTAGCGCTCGTCGCCGAGCCAGGTCTGCTCCGGACCCCAGTACACGTCCTCCTCGGGCTCCCACTGGTCGACGCGGCCGCCACCGAAACCGAAGGTGGGGAAGCCCATGTCTTCCAGCGCGACATTGCCGGCGTAGACGAGGAGGTCGGCCCAGGAGAGTTTCTTGCCGTACTTCTTCTTGACCGGCCACAGCAGGCGTCGGGCCTTGTCGAGGCTGGCGTTGTCGGGCCAGCTGTTGAGCGGGGCGAAGCGCTGCATACCGGCGCCGGCGCCGCCGCGGCCGTCGCTGATCCGGTAGGTGCCCGCGGCGTGCCAGGCCATCCGGATGAAGAAGGGGCCGTAGTGGCCGAAGTCGGCGGGCCACCACTCTTGCGAGGTGGTCATGACCTCGACGATGTCCTGTTTGACGGCAGCCAGATCGAGGGTTTTGAATTCCGCGGCGTAGTCGAAGTCGGCGTCCATCGGGTTGGCTACGGCGGGGTTCTTCTGCAGGATCTTGAGATTGAGCTGGTTCGGCCACCAGTCACGGTTGCTTCCGCCCTCGGCGGGGGATTTGAGGCGACCGGAAATAACGGGGCAACCACCGGTGGCGGGTTCCGTATTGGCCTCTCCGATGGGCGGATGTTCCTCAGGCACGGCATTTCCTTTCGGGGGGTTGAGTGAATCGGGCTGTGATCACGGGTGTGATCCGGACATTTGCGCTGCCGAGCAATCGGAGCACAGGCCCCAATAGATGACCTCGGCCTCATCGAGTACGAATCCGTTGTCGTGCGATGCGGTCAGACAGGGGGCCTCGCCGACGGCGCAGTCGACATCGGCGATGACGCCGCATGAGCGGCACACGACATGGTGATGGTTATCGCCGACGCGCGTTTCGTAGCGCGCGACGGATCCCATCGGCTGGATGCGCCGCAGCAAACCGGCGGCCGTCAGTGCGCGCAACACGTCGTATACCGCCTGGTGGGATACCGCACCCAGCGTCTGGCGCACATGACCGAGGATCGAGTCCGTATCGGAGTGGGGATGCTCGTGCACGGCAGTCAGCACGGCAACCCGCGGCGCGGTCACGCGCAGCGACACCCCGCGCAACATGCGCTCGAATTCCGAATTGCTGGACACATTCAAGAGTATGACTCATTCAAGTCTCCATGGGGAGGGTTTTGCGAAACTCGAGACGATCCCACAAACCGCCGCTCTCTGGGGACGATCGCGTCCGATGAACCCCACAGTCCGCTACCGGTACGAGCTCATGGTTATTGGGAGGGGAGCGTCGGATGAACTGTCAGCGGCCATCGCCATCAGGTCTACTTAACATAATGTCGATTATCGGCGTTACAACGGAGGCGTTGGAAGTGGGCGGCTTTGGTTGTATGACGTTGGTAGGTACGGACTTTCGCTCCGCTGCTCAGTAGCTGGCTGGCTTACCGGCGTTCTGTGCGCGGAAATCGCATGCTGCGGATGCGTGGTGTCCCCTCGCTACACAGATCGGCTGATGTAAATATTTCGGCAGATGCTGGATTTCGGCGGAGAAATATCGGAGCGGCTCGACAACGGCGATCTGGCTGTTTTGGAGGCGGATCCCCTGCTGGGGCCGCCAAACTCCATATAACGTCACAGTGACGATTTAAGGGATGGAGGCGAGTTCTCTGGCTTGGATTGGGTTCGGATTATAAGGCCAGTGGTTAGCGATTGGCTCTGTTTTGGGAGTCCAGTTATCGGCAGGCTGAGGTGATGTTGGTTCGGCGGCTGGTCGCGCTCTATGTCGGGTTGTGGTTGTACGGGTTTTCGATGGCGGTGATGATTCGGGCCGGGCTCGGGTTGGATCCGTGGGATGTGTTTCATCAAGGGGTTGCCGCGCATGTATCGATCAGTTTCGGGGCGGTGACGGCTTTGACGGGTGTCGTGGTGTTATTGGCGTGGATTCCGTTGCGGCAGTTGCCAGGGCTCGGCACGGTGAGCAATGTCGTGGTGATCGGTGTATCGGTAGATGTCGGGTTGTGGCTGTTGCCGGACTGGGATGTGCTGGCGGTGCGAGTCGGCGCGATGGGTGCCGCGGTGGTTTTGAATGCGCTGGCCACGGTGCTGTATATCGGCGCGGGTATGGGCCCAGGGCCACGGGATGGACTGATGACTGGACTGGTCCGCCGGACCGGGTGGTCGGTGCGATTGGTGCGGACCGGGATCGAAGTGACAGTACTGACGACCGGCTGGCTACTCGGGGGCAGCGTCGGCGTGGGCACTGTGGTGTACGCGTTCGGCATCGGTCCGCTGATTCAGGTGATGATTCCGCTCGCTGACCGGTATCTGCCCGGATTCCATGCGGATCGCAAGGCTGAGCCCGATGTCGTCCCGGTGGCGCCTTGACTGTGGCCGGTCGCGAACTGGCGAGGCCTGCCGAAGTTCGATACCCGGGGAGCGTCCGAATTATCCTGGGCTGCAGCAAGTTTCCGTTGAAACCCCTCCCCTTCGCCCGTTCTTTGCTACCCCGCGCCAAATCGTCACTGTGACAGTTGGTTGGATGTATATCCGCATGTACCGCGCACGACCTTGTTCGTAGCCGCACAGTGATGCGGAGAGTGTGCGAACTCGATATGGCTGTTCGGTTACTACGGATGTAGTCGGCAGCTCGATGGCCGAAAATGTTGATTTCCTGGCCGCGGCGCTCTCTCGACAACTGTGTCACCGTTCATACAGTTGTCGACATGACTAGCACTCCATCCGTGCTCATCGTCGGCGCCGGATTCGGCGGCCTCGCGGCCGCGCTGGAGCTCGTGCGCCGCGGCTACGAGGCGTTCACCATTATCGATAAGGCCGACGGGCTCGGCGGGGTCTGGCGGGACAATACCTATCCGGGCGCCGCCTGTGACGCGCCGTCGGATCTGTACTCTTTCTCCTTCGCTCCCAATGCGCACTGGCCGAAGCGCTTCGCCGAGCAGCCCGACATTCTCGCGTACATGCATGATGTCGCGCGCCGCTACGACCTCGAGAAGCACATGCGTTTCGGTGTCGAGGTCGACTCGGCGGACTTCGATGCCGACCGTGGCGTCTGGCAGGTGCGCACGACCGCCGGTGAGCTGCTCGAGGCGGATGTCTTCGTGCCCGCGGTGGGTCAGCTATCGCGTCCGGTGTGGCCGAATATTTCGGGCATGGATTCGTTCACCGGGGACGCGTTTCATTCGGCGCGATGGGATCACGAGGTCGACCTGACCGGTAGGCGGGTCGCGATCATCGGCACCGGGGCGAGCGCGATTCAGATCATTCCGGCGATTCAGCCGAAGGTCGGGCAGTTGACGGTCTTCCAGCGGTCGGCGCCGTGGATCATTCCGAAGATCGAAAGCTATTACGCGCCACCGAAACTCAATGTGCTGGACAAGCTGTCGATCGTGGCGAAGTTCCCGCTGATCCAGCGTGCGGAGCGGTTCGGCTGGTATTCGTTCTACGAGTTGGTGACCTCGGGACTGGAAGGCAATGGCCGCATCGCCGATCTGATCTCCGGATGGGCGGACCGGCATCGGGCCTCCCAGATCTCCGATCCCGAACTGCTGGCGAAGATGACGCCGGATTACGAGGCGGGCTGTAAGCGCGGGCTGATGGCGAGCAACTACTACCCGGCGGTGTCACAGCCGAATGTGCACTTGGAGACCTCGCACATCGCTGAGATCACGCCGTCCGGTGTGCGCACCGAGGACGGCACGCTGCACGAGGTCGATGTGATCGTCTACTGCACCGGATTCAAGGCCACGGAGTTCTTGGCGCCCATGACGATTCGCGGGATCGGCGGCAAGGAGCTGCGTGAGGTGTGGTCGGGCGGTGCGCGGGCCTATAAGGGCCTCACCGTGCCGTATTTCCCGAATATGTTCATCATGTACGGGCCGAATACCAACCTCGGCGCGGGGTCGATCATCTACATGCACGAGCGGCAGGCGCGTTATCTGCGTCAAGCGGTCGAGCATCTGCGCGGGGCTGGTGGCTATCTCTCGGTGAGGCCGGAGGTGGAGGCGCGGTTCGACGAGGAGATCCAGGGGCGGCTCGAACATACGGTGTGGACCAAGTGCACCAGCTGGTACCGGGAGGCCAGTGGTCGGGTGACGACGAACTGGCCGGGGCGGATGAGCGAATACGACAAGCGGACGCATTTCGATGTCCGCGACTACGAGCTGGTTCGGACCGGAAGGTAACCCATGACGCACTATGACGTGCTGGTGATCGGTTCCGGTTTCGGTGGCAGTGTGAGCGCACTGCGGTTGACCGAGAAGGGCTACCGGGTCGGTGTCCTGGAGACCGGGCGGCGCTTCGCCGATCACGAATTCGCCGAGAACTCCTGGCATCTGCGCGAGTACCTGTGGGCGCCGAAATTGGGATGCTTCGGTATTCAGCGGATGACGCTGCTGAACGACACTTTCATCATGAGTGGTTCCGGTGTCGGTGGTGGTTCGCTGGTGTATGCGAACACGTTGTACGAGGCGCCGGACACCTTCTACGGCGATAAGCAGTGGGCGCATATCACCGATTGGAAGTCCGAGCTGGAGCCGCACTACGACCAGGCCACGCGGATGCTGGGGGTGACGACCAATCCGGCGACCACGCCGTCGGATCGGGTGCTGCGGGAGGTCGCCGAGGATATGGGTATCGGCGATACCTACCGTCGAACGCCGGTCGGAGTGTTGTTCGCGGATAAGGAGACTCGGCCGGGAGCTGCGGTCGCGGATCCGTTCTTCGGTGGTGTCGGGCCGCAGCGGCGCTCGTGTACGCATTGTGGTGAGTGCATGACCGGGTGTCGGCACGGCGCGAAGAACACCCTGGTGAAGAACTATCTATATCTGGCGGAGCAGGCGGGTGCGGCCGTGCATCCGTTGACGACCGCGGTGTCGGTGCGGCCGCTGTCCGGCGGCGGGTACGCGGTCGATACCGTGCGCACCGGGCGCTGGGTTCGCAAGGCGAAGCAGACCTTCACCGCCGATCAGGTGGTGTTCTCCGCGGCCGCGCTCGGCACCCAACAGTTGCTGCACAATCTGCGGGATCGCGGTGTGCTGCCGAATATTTCGCCGCGCCTGGGCCATCTGGCGCGCACGAATTCCGAGGCGGTGTTGGCGGCGCGAACCCGCGATAAGGATTCGGATTTCACCAAGGGTGTCGCCATCACCTCGTCGATCCATCCGAACTCCCACACCCATGTGGAGCCCGTGCGTTACGGCAAGGGCAGCAATTTCATGGGCCTGTTGACGACGGTGCTGGTCGACGGGCAGGAGGGGAAGCGGCGTTGGGTGCTCGGTCTGCGGGAGATGGTGCGGTATCGGCGGGATCTGCTGCGCATGCACAATCCGGCGCACTGGTCCGAGCGGATGATCGGGCTGCTGGTCATGCAGAACGTCGACAATTCGATCATCACCTATAACAAGCGTGGTTTGTTCGGTAAGCGGATGACCACCAAACCCGGTGCGGGACAAGCGCCGCCGACGTGGATTCCGGAGGGCAACGAGGTCACGCGACGGGTCGCCGAGAAGATCAACGGCATTCCGCAGGGTTCCTGGACGGAAATGGCGAATATCCCGATCACGGGGCATTTCATCGGTGGCTGCGCGATCGGCGACTCCCCCGATACGGGGGTGGTCGACCCGTATCAGCGGCTCTATGGCTACGAGGGTTTGCATATCGTGGACGGTTCGACCATCTCGGCGAATCTCGGGGTCAATCCGTCGCTGACCATTACCGCCCAGGCCGAGCGTGCGATGTCGTTGTGGCCGAACAAGGGTGAACAGGATCAGCGTCCGCCGTTGGGGGCGCCGTATCGGCGGATCGATGCGATCGCGCCGAAGAATCCGGTGGTGCCGGACTCGGCGCCGGGAGCGCTTCGGTTGCCGATTACCCCGGTCTGATGCCCTCGGTTTCGCGTTGGCTCATGAACCCGAACAGGATAAGCCCGCGTTGCGAGGCATGATGAGGTTGCCGTTGCACAGGTCGGTGTGCAGGAGGGTGCGGTCTGGCTGTTGGCTACCCGACCCGGCCTTCCCTGCAAACGATCTCCGCGCCATTGATGAGACGCGGTATTCCACCCTGTCTGGTCGACAGTGCGGTCCCCGGTCCGGAAAGGCTCAGTGGGATGTCGTGGATCCCAGCGGATACAACGACCAAGGCATCGCCTCGACCGGAACTGTCGCAGCAGATCTGTCCATCCGGCTCGTCTTGGAACCGGTCGTGAATTCTGGATCGGTCCCCATAATGACGCGGCCTTCGCTATTGACCAGCACTACCCGCTGACCGAATGCCTGGAATCGCGGGAGCAAGGCCTCCTCGATCGCGGCGACCGGCACGTCGGCACCGGCGATTCCGAGGAAAGTTCCCGATGTGCTCGTGACCGGTATCGAGAATGTGCACACGTACTCATCGGTACACGCGTAGTCGAGGTGCGGCCCCTGTACCCATCGCCGACCCTGCTCGCGCGGCACCGTGAACCAGTCCATCTTGGTGTAGTCGTAGAAGTATTCACTATCGGGATTCAATTCCAGCAGCAGGCGTTGCGCGTCCGGAAGCCACCAGTCCAGGTGCCGGGGGCGATCGGTGAGGACACCGTCGGCCATCACTACGCCTGCTCCGGCGAACAGCTTTCCGTGCCGCTCGAGTTCGCCGATAATGGTCTCGCGCAACGGCGCCAGATCGGTCGCCCGGGGAGCGGATCGCGGCATCTCGGTGAGACCATCCCACAGGGTTGTCAGCGCGGTCCCGATGGTTGTCAGCGACAGGTAGATCTCGTCGGCCAGTTTTGCGACGGAATCAGCGAGCGACTCGATGGTCGCAGGGGCCGGAAAGCTATCGGTATCCCTCATCTATCACTGAGCTCCAAGCGTAAGGCGACGAGGCGGCGGATGCGTGATTCGGTATGCGATTCTGCCAGTTCTCGCGCCCGGGCATCGTCTTCTCGTTCGATCGCGTGCACCAGGTGACGATGGGCGGTCGCCTCGGCCGCCGGTTCCAGTTTCAGCCGCGGCAGCCAGAGCAGGGCGGAGAGCTCGGCCTGTAGACCGACCTCGGCGCGGGTCAGCCGGGTGGACTGCGCGCACACCGCCATCTCGATATGAAAGCGGCTATCGGCCCGGCGTGCCGAGACGAGATCGGTGCTGTCCAACAGCCGGTCGGCCAAGGCGCGGAGCCGGACTATATCGGCCTGCAACCCGCGGCGCGCGGCGAACACAGCGACTGCTCCGGTGACGGCGAAGTGCTCGTCTCCCAGATCGCGCAGTTCCTGGATGCTCATCTGTTGCAACCGCGCCAGCGAGGTGTTCTCGAAGACCTCCGCCGAGGCGCTGATGAAGCTGCCACCCCCGCGGCCGCGCTTGGTGTGGACGATGCCCTGCTGCCGAAGAACGACGAGTGCCTCCCGCAGCGTCATTGTCGATACACCCAACTGGTTGGCGAGATCGGTCTCACTCGGCAACTGCTGGCCGTCGACCATCACACCGAGGCTGATCGCGGCAGAGAGCCGCTGCACCACGGCCTCGGTTTTCGGACCGCCGCCCTCGAGCGGTGACAGCACGGCGCCGAGCGCGGTCAATCCGACCCTCTTCTGCTGGGGCAACACGACTCCTCGGGGTGGCAGGACGTAACAGGATTCTAGCTAACTAACACTTGAACTATGAACTATGAAGTTAGAGGTAACTTGGTTCTATTCCACACCCCGGTTCCCCTGGCTCACTCGTCGCACCCGTTTGACCGGATCGCGCGACTCTCGGATCGGGGCCGCCCATCGGAGCGTGGGCGTGTTTTTCGCGGCCCGCATGGCTGCTGTAGGTCCGCTTCGGCAATCCATCCGACCAGTCGCCGCTGTCTCTGGTCGAACTGTCAGTGCCGCGGTACGAGCTGTTGGCGGCGAGGGCTCAACTGATACCTTTACCGACGAAACTCTTGAACTATGAAATCTAATGTCTTATGTTCAAGGAGTGAACACCCCGACACCTTGACGCGTCGGCGTCACGATCGAAGCGGGAATACCTCATGTCCGAGAATCCGACTCTGCCTATGGAGCACCTCCGGTGGTGCGGCCGTTCTGAGTTGTCGGCCGAGACGGCAGCGCATAGCCAACAGCGGGCGGTTGACAATGGTCGCCAAATGCGCGATGTACGCGGGCGATGTCAGGGGATCGAAGATGGATAACGATCTTCACCGAACCGAAGTCGACGGATTCTGTGTGACGTGGCGCTTGGTTCAGCATCATCTGATCGCGATTGTCGCCGTGGACAACGCATCCGACGCCTCGCGGGTAGCGTCCTTCAGCCACAGCAACTACCCGGATCTCGTGCATGCGCGAGAACTCTTTCCGGAACTGGCGCGGCTGTGGGATGCGGTCCGCCACGAATTCTGGACGAAGCTTATTCCGCCGCTGCCTCTGGCGGCCCGAAAGCGGGTATTGGCGTAACGGCGCCGAGGGCCGACCGCTCCTGTACATGCTCCCCCCGGACACACCGGTCGGGGAGCTCACCGTCGGCACCGGAAAAGAGTTGCCCGACGCATGCGATCGGCAGGGCTGCGGGGTGTCCCGACGCCGTCGCGGCAAATTCCGGGCTTGCCGATACGACCGACGAGGTGGTGGGCTATTTGGAAACGCCCTAACGCTCACGTTCCCGATCCCGCTCGCAGTCCGGTCGAGAAGAAAGGCGGTGCACCAGCAAGCGCATGGAGTAGCCGGCCACATTCAGCGCCGAGATGATGGAGCGACACATGGACGAGGACATCGAACGCACGCCGCAGCTCACAGCGTTCCCGCGCATCGACGATTACGGTTTCATCTCAGACTGCGAGGTCACCGCGCTCATCGCCCCTAGCGGAGCCGTCGAATGGATGTGTCTACCTCGCATGGACTCCCCCAGTGTCTTCGCGGCGGTACTGGATCGTTCCGCCGGTTCGTTTCGGTTCGCCCCCGCCGACTTCATGGTGCCCACCGATCGCCGCTACATCCCGGGCACGATGGTCATGGAGACGATTTGGCGCAGTGGTGAAGGGTGGGCGACCGTCCGCGATGTGCTGCTGGTCGGGCCCTGGCGACACCAGACACCGGGCCGCAGCGCCCATATTCGAACTCCCACCGACTACGACGCCGAGCACATTCTGCTGCGGACGGTGCACTGTGAGACCGGGCAAATCCACTTCGTGCTCGACTGCCAGCCGTCCTTCGACTACGGCAGACATCGCGCTCATTGGGAGTACCTCGATAGTTACCACATTGCGCAGGCCAGCGCGGACGGGATCGATCTGCAGTTGACGCTGAGCACCGACCTGCGTTTGGGACTGGAAGGTACGCACGCGCTGGCCCGCACTCTGCTGAAGGCGGGCGACACCCGGTTTTGCGCGCTCTCCTGGGGTAGTCGCGACGCGCCCCGCGCCGTCGAGGAGGCCGATGAACGGCTGCTGCGGACAATCCACCATTGGCGGCACTGGCTTGCCGGCGGGCGGTTTCCGGATCATCCGTGGGCTGCCCAGCTCACTCGCAGCGCGCTGACCCTCAAGGGGCTGACCTTCGCCCCCACCGGCGCTATCAGCGCCGCCGCCACCACATCGTTACCCGAAACCCCGGGCGGACAGCGCAATTGGGACTATCGCTACTCGTGGATACGCGACTCCGCTTTCGCGTTGTGGGGCCTGTACACACTGGGCTTCAGCTGGGAGGCGAACGACTTCTTCTCCTACATCATCAGCTTGACCGAAGACGTCCGGGATATGCAGATCGTCTACGGCATCGGTGGCGAAAGCGACCTCACCGAGCAGACCCTCACCCATCTGCGCGGCTACGAGAATGCCGGGCCGGTGCGCATCGGCAACGACGCGTACCGGCAACGCCAGCACGATGTGTGGGGCGCTGCGATGGACGCGGTCTATCTCTACGCACGTAATCAGGACCTGATCGACGCACGAGCTTGGCCGGTGCTGGGCCGGGCGGTCAAAAGCGCCCTCACCTACTGGCGCGAGCCCGACCACGGCATCTGGGAAGTTCGCGGGGCGCCCCGACATTTCACTTCCAGCAAGGTGATGTGTTGGGTTGCCGCCGATCGCGGCGCCCGGCTGGCCCGCATCCAACAGGACTTCGGACGCGCGCATCGCTGGCAACAGGCCGCGGACGAAATCCGCGCCGATATATGCGCTCATGCGGTCGATTCTCGGCAGGTATTCACCCAGTATTACGGCAGCACGGCGCTGGATGCGTCGACACTGCTCATCCCGCTGGTTCGGTTCCTGCCTGCCGATGACGAGCGGGTGCGCAACACGGTGTTGGCGATCGCCGACGAACTGACCGAAGACGGTCTCGTATTGCGGTACCGCGTCAGTGAAACCGACGACGGCTGCGCAGGGGAGGAAGGTGCTTTCACGATCTGCTCGTTCTGGCTGGTCTCGGCGCTGTCGGAGATCGGCGAGAAGACACGAGCCAAACAGTTGTGCGAGAAACTGCTCGCCTACGCCAGCCCCCTTGGCCTCTACGCCGAGGAGATCGATCCTCTTACGGGCCGCCACTGGGGCAACTTTCCCCAGGCGTTCACCCACCTGGCCCTGATCAACGCGGTAATGCACGTCATCCAGGACGAACAAGCCATATTGCGGCAGGCACTGGGCGGGGAATCGATCGCTCCACGACTGGACGATGCGTCATACACACTGGGATATATGCACCGATGACCAGTATGTCGCGGCAGGGGCATTGCCGGATTTCGCGCGAGGAGCGCACCCGAAATGCCGGCAGTCGCAACGTCGCTGGTCCAGAGCGAGGCGCAGATCTCGGTCCGCGGACCGATCGCGGCACGAAATCCGCTCGCGTATAACAACTTCCGAAGTTTCCGATCGCTACCGTTCGGCGTCGCGGCCCGGCGGGTCGTGATCGACGGTACGGCAACCGATCCCGCGCACGGGCGAATCCCGGGGCCGGGGCTGGATCGGAACGGTGTACCCGACACGGTGGCGCCGCTACGATGAGACGGTAACTCTCTCAATGGTGTGGAGGAACACGGGATGGGTGCTACCACCGTCGCTCGGCAATGCACGTTGTGTGAGGCGCACTGCGGGATTCTGGTGACCGTCGAGGATGATCAGGTCACGCGGATCGAGGGCAATCCCGACGATGTGCTCTCGCACGGATATATCTGCCCGAAGGCGACGGCGATGGGTGGGCTGCACCATGATCCGGATCGATTGCGCACGCCGGTGCGGCGGGTCGGTGACCGTTTCGAGCCGATCGGGTGGGATGAGGCGTTTCGGGAGATCGGGCTGCGGTTGCGGCAGGTGCGTCGCGAGCACGGGGCCAGCGCGATCGGAATGTACCTGGGGAATCCGGCCGCCCACAGTTCGTCGGTGATCTATGGCGCGCTGCTGCGTACGGTGCTGATGACGCGGAACTTCTTCTCGGCGTCCTCGATCGACCAGTTTCCGCAGGAGTTCGTGGCGTGGCGGATGTTCGGATCGAATGTGTTGATGCCCGTGGCCGATATCGATCGCACGGATCGGCTGGTGATCATGGGAGCCAATCCGGCGGTGTCGAACGGTTCGGTGACCACCATGCCCAATGCGAAGCAGCGCATTCGAGACGTGCGCAAGCGCGGCAAAGTGGTCGTGATCGATCCACGACGCACCGAGACCGCGCGGCTGGCCGACGAACATGTAGCCATCGCACCCGGTGGTGATGTGTATCTGCTGTTGGCCATGTTGCAGGTGCTGGTCAGCGAAAACCTGTGTGATGAAAGCCGGATTCGCGCGCAGTGCACCGGCTGGGAGGAGTTGCGGGCACTGGTCGCCGAGGTCACACCGGAACTCGCCGAACCGCTCACGGGTGTCGATGCCGAGACGATTCGGCGGCTGGCGCGCGAACATGCGGCGGCGGATTCGGCATTGCTGTATGCCCGGATCGGGATATGCCACCAGGTGACCGGCACGCTGACGCATTGGCTGGTCAACACCATCAACGCGGTGACCGGGAATTTGGATCGGCCCGGCGGGCAGATGTTCGCGACGCCGCCGATCGATGCGCCGCGGTTCGGGAAATATCTGCCCGTGGGGCACGGGGCCTGGACCGACCGCTCCGGCACCTACAAATCATTCCGCTCGGAGCTGCCGGTCGCTGTGCTGGCCGATGAGATCCTCACCGAGGGCGCGGGGCAGATCCGCGCGATGATCACCTACGCCGGTAATCCGGTGTTGTCGACACCGCAGCGCGGGAAACTCGACCCCGCGCTGGACTCGTTGGATTTCTATGTGGCGGTGGATATGTACGTGACCGAGACGACTCGGCACGCGGATATCATCCTGCCGCCGATCTCCCCGCTCGAGCGCGAGGATGTGAATATTCTGTTCCCGGTATTCAGTGTGCGGAACAATCTGCGCTACGACGCCCGCGTTTTCGAACCTCCGGCCGACGGACTCGAGGATTGGCAGATCCTGGCGCGGTTGATCACCGAGGTGGTGCCGCTGCCCGCGCGCCGATTCACCACGCGGGCAGTCAATGCGCTGCTGGCGCAGTTCAGTCCGATGCGGTTGACGACCCTCGCAGTGGCAGCGGGTCCGTACGGGGTACTGCGGCGTGGCCGCGAGGGCTTGTCCGTGGCGAAGGTGCGCGCCGCGGCCGGAGGTATCGATCTCGGTCCGCTGCAGCCGCGATTGCGCGCATTGATCGGCACTAAGGATCGCAGAGTACACCTCGCGCCCGACGATTTCGTCACGGCCGCACGGGAATTACTCGACGACGCGCGCCGCGGCAACGCGCTGACCGCTCCCACCGACGACTACGACCTCAAACTCATCGGCCGCCGCCACCTGCGCAGCAACAACTCCTGGCTGCACAATGTCGCGTCCATGGTCAAGGGCCGCGACCGCTGCACCGCGCTCATGCATCCCGCCGACGCCGCCGAACGCGCCCTCATCGACGCCACCCCCGTCACGGTCACCTCCCGCACCGGCTCGATCGTGGTCACCCTGGAGGTCAGCGACGACATCCGCCGCGGCACCATTGCCATCCCGCACGGCTGGGGGCACCGCGAACCGGGTGTCGGCTGGCAAGTCGCCGCCGCCCTGCCGGGGGCGAATGTCAACCTGCTGCACGATCCGTCGCTCACCGATACGTTCTCCGGGAACGCGGCGGTCAACAACACATGGGTGACGGTCGGTCCTGCGGTCACCGCGCCGACAGCATCGGATGCCGATCGCGAGGCTGCACCGACTCCGTAGAGTGCGCAGGTCACCTGGCACGTTCACCACTGTGTGGCAGAGGTTGACTGTTGAGCCGGAGCGCGCGGCGGAGGTCGCGCCTCGGCGGACGTCATCCAGACGAGATCAGGGCGTTTGGACGGTGACGCGGTAGCCGAGGCGGAGTTCTCTGGCGGGGTGGGCGGCCGCGGTGAGGTGGAGCCAGCGGTGCAGACCGGCGCGCGGGTCGGGGACGTAGGCGGCGTGGGTGTTGGTGATACCGAAGGGAAAGTTTCCGGATGCCGCGGTGGCAGTGGCGGTCATCAGATGCATCTCCGCCCATAGACAGGGTTCGGGTGCGTCCTCGGGCAGGGGGCGAGTGTTCGGGAGAAAGAAGCCGAACGGTTCGGCGGGGGCTGCGGAGGCGTGGATGAGCGTGCCGGTGACGAATAGTCGCACCGTTCCGGTATATACCACGCAGTCGGGTGTCAGGTGCAGGGGTTGGGCAGGTTGCAGCTCGAGCCGGAAAACCATGGGCCGACTGTACGGTGTCGCCAGGTGCGCGAAAAACACTGGAGCGTCCCGAAGTTCGGTTGCTCACACACCTGGCGAACAGCTACACCTCGCGCAGCGGTTCGATACGGGCAGGAACATGCTTGTGCCACGGCGTTCCGGCAATCGCATCACGCCAGCTCGCATCGGTGAGCTCATTCGCGGCCACACCGGTGCGGGTGCCATCTGGCAGGTCGAGGCCCAACCCGTTGGGCAGAGATGCGTGCCCGGCCCGCATGCGATCGTTGATTTCGACCGCGGCGATGGCACTGCCCCGCCGGGTGGTGATGCGGGCACGGTCCCCGGTGGTGAGACCGAGCACGGTGGCATCGTCGGGGCTGAGCCGCAACGCGCCCTCCGGATCACGGCGACGCCAGCTGTTGTCGCGGAAGATCGTGTTGGCAGTAAAGGAACGCCGCTCCCCGGCCGACAGGACGAAGGGGAATTCGGGGCTGGTGTGCGTGGCGGGTGTGGTCGGGAGTTCGCGCAGCGCGTGCAACAATTCCGGGATCGCCAACGGGATTGTCGAGTGTGGCACATAGTCCCAGGCGTCCGGATAGTCGTCGACGGTGAAGGTGACGCCCGAGCGGCCCGCCAGGATGGCATCGAACAGCGCATCGGCATTCCGATGCCCCGCGCGACGCATAGCGGCCGGATGCACCTTCGCGACGCGCTGCGCGAGCGCCCACAGCACGGCGGCCGAACGCGCGCCATCGGGCAGGGTCGGGCCGAGGGTTTCATAGAGCAGGTAGGGGGCGAGGCCGCCGATATTCTTGTCCATGGTCAACAGTGCGGCGAAGGCCAACGCGTAGGGTCGGCGGCCCAGTTTCGCGGCGGTCCGCAGTACCGCCAGCTCGGCACGCCCGACGACTCCGAGTTCGCGAATCAGGCGCGCGTAGATCTCGGGTTCGGGCAATGTGCCGGGTAGCGGGTCGAGCACCGGCGCGCGCAGATGAAAGGTGTTGTGCGGGAACTCCAGATTGAAGAAGGTGGCCTCCCACTTCTCGAACTGGCTGGCCGCGGGCAGCACATAGTCGGCGTGACGTGCGGTTTCGGTGAGCGCGACATCGATGACCACCACCAGATCGAGTGCGTGCAGTGCGGCACGGAAGGCCGCCGATTCGGCGAGTGAGTGGGCGGGATTCGCGGACTCGATGATCATTGCCCGGAACCGGTCGGGGTGATCGGTGAGAATCTCCTCGGCGATCGAATTGCACGGCACCATGCCGCCGAGAATCGGTGCGGCGGTCACCGGGCTGCGTTTGATGTCGCGGCTGTATCCCGCCAACGGCACCATCCATGAATGTGGTTGCATGGCACCGGGTTTGGCGAAGTTTCCGGTGAGCAGCCAGAGCAGCTTGTTCAGGTAGGAGATCAGGGTGCTGTTGGGGCTCTGCTGGACGCCCAGGTCCTCGTAGGTGGCGACACTGCTCGCGGTGCCGATCCGGTGGGCGGCGGTGCGCAGTAATTCCACTGGCACACCGCAGATTTCGGCATAGGACGCGATATCGATTTCGCGCAACACGGCGGTGACGGCGTCGATTTGGTCGGCGTGTTCGGTGAGGAATGCGTGATCGAGCAGATCATCGCGCACCAGCACCGCGAGCATCGCGGCCAGACACCACGCGTCGGTACCGGGACGGACCTGTAGATGGATATCGGCGAGATCGGCGGTTTCGGTGCGCACCGGGTCGAGCACGATCATGGTGCGCGCGGGATCCTTGGCGATCTGCTGCAGGACGGTACGGGCGCGCGGCACACCGTGTGACTGCCAGGGATTCTTGCCGAGAAATACCGAAACCTCGGCATGTTCGAAATCGCCGGTGGTGTGTCCGCCGGTCAGATGCGCGTCGACCCAGCCTTCGCCGGTCTTCTCCTGGGCGAGCGCGGTAGAGCGGTAGCGGCTGCCCAGCGCCCGACGCAAGGCGCCGCTGTAGGCGCCGCCGAGGTGGTTGCCTTGTCCCCCGCCGCCGTAGAAGAAGATCTTGTCGCCGCCGTATGTGTTCTTGACCTCGGTGAGCCGTGCGGCGATCTCGGAAATCGCGGTATCCCAGTCGATTTCGGTGAAACTGCCGTCGGCTTCACGGCGCAGCGGGGTGGTCAGGCGGGCACCGCCGTTCTGGTAGTGGTCCAGACGCAGCGCCTTGTTGCAGGTGTATCCGGCCGAGGCGACGTGGTCCTTGTCGCCGCGGATCTTGGCGAAGCTGCGGCCGTCGAGTTGGATCAGCAGGCCGCAGTTGTTCTCACATAGTATGCAGGCGGTCTTGTGCCATTCCTGTTGCGCCGCAGCATCATTGCGTCCAGGCCGCGCACTGTGATCGACTCGGCTGTCTTGTGGTGCGGCGGTACTCATCGATGCTCCTGTGAGTTGTCGTTGATCGAGGACGGAAGCGAAACCGCCGGTGGAAATACGGATGCGCGGGATCAACTGGTCTGGTCGACGCGAGTGCCGTCGATCCACGCCTTCGGCTCGGCCAGGAACGGTGTATCGCCGAGTCGGTCGAGATCGTCGAAGCAGGTCGAGCTCGGCTGCTCGCGACATCGGCGTCTCCTCGGGTCCTGGTGGGTGCGGTGGACCTGCACTCGACCCTGATTATGGTCCCCACCATAATCGGCATGTCAAGCCCCACCCTGTCGAGATGTTCCATGGCATGGCGAGAAAAACGGGCCTGAGCGGGCATTCTTCGCACCAATGAGACCGCCGAATCCGGCCGAAGCGCACTTCGCCGATCGGGTGTCGGGCGCGCTACTGCTTGGAGGCGTCGATGACGGTCGTGAGGTGAGCTTGCAATTCGCGGACGGTGTCCTCGAGCGGTGTGGTGGCACGCTCGACGCGACACAGCGCGATCGCGCCCTCGACGGCGGCGACGGTGAGCGTGGCCATGCGACGCGAACGCACCGCGTCGAGACCGTGACTGATGAGCAGATCGGTGAGTGCGGTATTCCAACGGGCGAAGATCGCCGCGGCGGATGCGGCGAATTCCGGTGCGTCGTCATTGGTTTCAACCGCGACGGCGAAGATCGGGCAGCCCGCGCGGTACTCGCTGTCGAGCAGGGTTCGTCGCCAGAGCGCGACGAACATATCCAGCGCGGTCCCCGGATCGTTCTCGCGGGTGATCGTTTCGATGAATTCCGACATCGAACCACCGGCGGCGCTCAGCGCGTCGGCGATCAACTGGGTGCGACCGCCGGGAAAGTGGTGATAGACCGACCCGCGGGGCGCGCCGGTATCGGCCAGCACCCGGTCCACGCTCGTGGCGCTCGCACCGTGGATGCGCAGGGATTCGATCGTGCCCTCGATCATCCGCCGCCGCGCGTCACGCAGCCGTGGGCGCTCCGGAGCCTCCTTCTTCGATCGGCGTGTCGCTGCCATGTAGCCA
This sequence comes from Nocardia sp. NPDC049737, assembly GCF_040674755.1. Lineage (NCBI taxonomy): Bacteria > Bacillati > Actinomycetota > Actinomycetes > Mycobacteriales > Nocardiaceae > Nocardia > Nocardia sp. NPDC049737. The sequence continues at coordinate 107,282 of NZ_JBFANH010000015.1, forward strand.
TAGTATGGGACACCCCATAACGCTGGGGTGCCCGTCTATCGCACGCGGCTGGTGTGGAAATCCAATACCGCGGCCAAGGTCTCCCTGGGGGCTTCGAGCTGAGGATAGTGCCCGACCTTCGGCAACTCGACCACATCCGGATCCGGAATCAGCTCGCGATAGCGGCGCACCATATGCCCACCCGATGCCGGGTCGAGCAGACCGTCGATCAGCCGCACCGGAACCGGGGTGTCGACCAGCGCGCCCACCCAGCGCCGCCGGTTGGCCTTGCGCTCGCCCATATAGCGAATCAGCTTGTGCCCGTTGCTCTTGCCGTGCTTACTGCACCACAGGATCCAGTACTGATCGAGCTCATGGGCACTGGGGCGGGTGGTGGGACCGAAGACACCCGCGAGGCTGCGGCGGAAGACCCGCTCGGTGCCCAGCACCCCGACCAGCGGTCCCAGCGGACTCGCCAGCAACTTCTGCGCCGGACGCGCGCGGTGGGTCTCGGGGAACAGTCCGCCGTTGAGCAGGCATACCGATTCGATCACCAGGGATTCGTCGCCGTCGGCGCGGCGCTGTGCGTCGCGTGCCAGCAACTCCTGGGCGACGGTGTCGCCGTAGTCGTGGGCCAGGATGTGTGTGCGGGAAATCCCCTGCTCACGCAGCAGGTTCTCGTGGAGATCGGCCTGATCGGCGATCCGGTAATCGTAGTTGCGGGGTTTGGCCGACCAACCGAAGCCGATCATATCCGGGGCGATGAGGCGCGCGAACCGCTCGCGCAGACCCGGCCATAGGGCATGCCAGTCCCAGGACGCGGTGGGGAAACCGTGGATGCAGAGCAGATTTCCGGCACCGTCGCCGGTGCTGTCCTGCCAGAAGATCTGATGGCCGCGGTGGGTGTGGCGGCGACCGCTCGCCCGCCAGGACGCAAACTCTTCCATGTCTACCTCCTTCGTGCCGACAACTATTGCGCGCGAACGCTACCGCCACAGGCATTCCGAGGAACTGAACCGCACTGTCCGTGTCACGTACCGCATGGTCTTTTCGAGCCGGATGTTTGCTCTGCGAGAATGCCATAGTGCATGTCGCGATCGGCCTGGTTGTTCTAGTCGCGTCGGCGGCGTCGCTCGCGGCGCTCGCGCGACGGTTCGGGATATCCGAACCGCTGGTATTGACGCTGGCCGGAGTGGTCGCGTCGTATTTGCCGCATGTTCCGCAGGTCCACCCGGATCCCGAGGTCATCCTGTTGGGTTTCCTGCCGCCGCTGCTCTACACTTCCGCGATTCGCACCTCCCTGGTCGACTTCCGGGCCAACGCACGCACCATCGCACTGCTGTCGGTGGGGTTGGTGCTGTTCAGCACGTTCGCGGTCGCGGGGGTGGTGTGGTGGCTGCTGCCGGTGCCGTTCGCGGTGGCGGTGGCCCTGGGCGCGGTAGTCGCGCCGACCGATGCGGTGGCCGCTACCGGGATCGCGCGGCGCATCGGCATGCCGCGCCGGATCGTCACCATCCTCGAAGACGAGTCGATGTTCAACGACGCCACCGCGCTGGTGACGGTGCGCACCGCGATCGCCGCGGCTGCGGGCACGGTGTCGGTGTGGAAGGCCGGTGGTGACTTCCTGCTCGCCGCGGGCGGTGGTGCGGCGGTGGGCATCGTGGTCGCCTATCTGCTGGCGATGCTGCGGCGGCGCATCACCGATCCGGTGCTGGACACCACGCTGTCGTTCCTTGCGCCGTTCGTCGCCTATCTGCCCGCCGAGGGTATCGAAGCCTCCGGTGTGATCGCGGTGGTGACCTGCGGCATGGTCCTCGGCCACGGTGCGCCGGTGTGGCAGAGCGCCGCCTCCCGGATTGCCGAACGCACCAACTGGCGCACCATCCAATTCATTCTCGAGAGCGTTGTGTTCCTGATGATCGGGCTGCAGATGCGCGCGATCATCGAGGGCGCGTGGGACAGCGGCCTCGACCACTCCACGCTGATTGTGGCGGCGGTGGCGGTCATGGTGGCGGCGATGCTGTCGCGGCCGCTGTGGGTCTTCCCGGTCGCGCTGCTCTCGCGCAAGCTCGGATTGTCGAATGCCGATGTGCCGGTGAGTCATCCGGTGGTGGTGTCGTGGGCGGGCATGCGCGGTGTGGTCACTCTGGCAGCGGTGTTGTTGCTGCCCGCCGACACCCCGCAGCTGCCGGTGCTCAAACTGCTCGCGCTCGTCGTGGTCGCCGGAACGCTACTGCTGCAAGGGACTTCACTGCCCTGGGTGGTGCGGTGGCTGCATGTGCGCGGCCCGAGTCGTGCGGAAAACGCGCTACAGAAGGCGAACCTGCTGCAGCAGGCGACCGCGGCGGGACTGGCCGAGCTGGAAAAGCACATCACCCCGGATACGCCGCCGGGTGTCGTCGAGACACTGCGCGATCGGGTCACCTGGAAGACCAACGCGGCCTGGGAACGCCTCGGCCGATCGGAATCGGAACTGGCGACACCGACCGCCGAATATCGGCGGCTGCGGCTGGAAATGTTGCGTGCGGAACGGGAAACGGTTCTGCGCGTGCGGGATTCGGGTGGCGCGGACTATGAGATCCTGCAGTACGTGCTGTCGCGGCTCGATCTCGAGGAATCGATGATCGACCGCTTCGACGAAACCGAAGAGGAGCGCGTCGAACCGCTCGCCGCCCCCGCGGCGGCCGATAGCTGCACGCATTTGGAGTCCGCGCCGCTGGTGCGTGAGCCCACCGAACCCGACGAGTGCAAGGAATGCATCGCCGAGGGATACACCTGGGTGCATCTGCGAATGTGCCTGGACTGCGGGCACATCGCCTGCTGTGACTCCTCGGTGGGCAATCACGCCACCAAACACTATGGCAGCACCGGACATCCGGTGATGCGCAGCGTGGAGCCGGGCGAGGCGTGGCGGTGGTGCTATGTCGACGAGCTACTCGGCTGATCGGCGGGCGTGGGAGTAGATCAACCGCGCGTACTGGGCCAGCAGTTGGTCCAGTGAAATGTCCTCCCCGCCCGCGGCGATCTGCTGGTAGCCGATCAGCATCGACATGCCGAGCGCGGTGACCACCGCGGTGGTCTGCTCATCGCCCACAACGCCTTTGATCGCCTTGTGCACGGTGCGGCGGCGCGATTCGTCGACCCGCTTGAGCGCCAGATTCACCGATTCGTCATTGGCGGCCCAGGCGCGGATCGCGGCCTCGGCGGCATGGTGCAGGCCCGCGGCGAGATCGGACATGGCGCGGATGTCGTCGTCGGGATTGCCCTGGTTGAACTTCAGCGTGCGCAGGATGACGACCTGGCGGTTCTCCCAATGCTCGAGCAGCGTGTCCACGAAGCCCTGCCAGCTGCCGAAATGGTGGTAGAACGAACCGCTGGTGACACCGAGTCGGCGACACAGCACGCCGATATTGAGGCCTTTGAAGCCGAGTTCGGCCAAGACCTCCAGAGCGGTGTCGAAGTACTGCTCCTTGGTGACCACTCGTGACATTTCGCAAGCGCCGTTTCTGTTCGTGCGGGCAAGGCGGAGGACCAGACAGTACCTCATCGTATTGCCGTCGCGCTGAAACGTAACGAAGTCCACGCATCGGCGTCGCCGCGCCGCGAAAGTACCCGTGACCGGGCGAAACATGCAGTGGCATAGCGGAAGCGGGTTTGCTGATGCGAGGCAGATTTATAACAGAGCAATTGCTCTGTTATAGTCGTGGCATGCCCCGCCCGCGAACCCACGACCCCGACACCGTGCTCGATGCCGCGGAGTCGCTGGCGGTGCGCTCGGGTCCCGCGGCGGTCACCATCCGGGCCGTCGCGGCGGCGACCGGTGTATCCAACGGCGCGATCTATCACACCTTCGGTTCGCGTGCCGAACTACTCGGACGCAGCTGGTTACGGGCGGCGGGGCGGTTTCTGCGGATGCAGACCGAGTCGGTAGAGGCACATCTCGCCGCCAACGCCGGCGCCCCACGCGCGCTCGAGGCGGTGGTAGCCGCGGCCGAGACGCCGGTGGAGTTCGCGCGGCGATACCCGGACTCCTCGAAACTGCTGCTGACCGTCTCACGTGACGAACTGCTCGGCGACGAACTGCCCGAACAGGTCGTCGCCGAACTCGCCGGAACCGACGACGCGCTGGTGCGACTGCTCATCCGCCTGTCACGTGCCATGTGGGGCCGCGGTGACGCCGCCGCGGTCGATGTGATCACCACCTGCGTCGTCGACCTGCCGACCGGCATCCTGCTGCGCCGCGACCGAATCGCGAAACCCATTGCCCGCGACCACCTTCGCGCCGCCGTGCGTGCGGTGCTCGCGGTCGGCCCACCCGAATCAACCCCGGAGTAGGAATATCATGAGCACGCTGAGCTACCACGAAAAGATCGCCGTCCTGGACCTCGGTGACGACGAAAACCGTTTCACTCCGGAGTTTCTCGACGCGGTCAACGCCCATCTCGACACCGCGCTCGCCGAGGGCGCACACGGCCTGGTGACCACTGCGACCGGCAAGTTCTACTCCAACGGCCTCGACCTGGACTGGCTGGTCGCCAACGGTGAGCGCACTCAGTGGTACATCGGCCGAGTACAGGCACTGTTCGCCCGCGTGCTCACCCTGCCCATCCCCACCGCCGCCGCATTGCCCGGCCACGCCTTCGGCGCGGGAGCCATGCTCGCGCTGGCCCACGACTATCGGGTGATGCGCGCCGACCGCGGGTTCTTCTGTTTGCCCGAGGTCGATATCCGCATCGTGTTCACCCCGGGCATGGCCGCGCTGATCCAGTCCAAGCTGACACCCAAGGCCGCCGTGGCCGCGATGACCACCGGTCGCCGCTTCGGCGGAATCGATGCCTCGGACCTGGATATCGTCGACGCCACCGCGGGCGAAGCCGCGGTCGCCACCGCCGCCCTCGCCATGCTCGCCCCGCTCGGCGGAAAGGATCCCGCGACACTGGGCGCGATCAAGAACATCATGTTCGGTCCGGCCGTCGCCAAGCTGACCGAATCCGCCTCGTAGACGGTCGATTCGCCGCCGCGGCCAGCGGGTTGCACTACTCGGATCCGCTGGCCGGTGTATCCGTCAGGTGCTTGTCGAAGAACGCGAAGATGCGGTGCCAGGCATCGCGGGTAGCTTGCGCGTCGTAGCCGAGGCCGGCGACGCGCAGGACCGGGTCGATGCCGAAGACGTTCGCGAAGCCGTGCATGGTGCCCGGATAGGTCTTGATGTCGTGCTCGACGCCGAGATCGGTCAGCGCACGATCGAGCTTGCGGCCGGCACCGACCAGCGAGGGATCGCGCTGGGCGTAGCTGGCCACCACCGGGCATGCACCCTCGAGCTGGGCGCGGTAGTCGCCATAGAGGCCCGGATAGAACGGTGCGGACGCGTCGAAACCCATTGGCGCGGTGAGCAATGCGAAGCCACCGCCCATACAGAAGCCGATAACGGCGGTCTTGCCGGTGCAATCGGGATCGACGACCAGTCGGTCGCGGGCGGCGAGGATCTCCCGGATCGTCGGACTCGCGCCGGTGAAGATCAGCGACCGCATCACCGCACGGATACAGCGCACCCGGCCATTGGCGAACAGATTCGGGGCAATCGTGAGATAGCCGTAGTCGGCCAGCATTTCGACATTGCCGCGGATATCCTGGCCGAAGCCGACACCGTCGTGCAGCACCACGACACCGGGCCACGGACCGTTCCCGGTCGGGCGGGCCAGAATCGCCTCGACAGCGCCGTCCGGTGTGTCGAGCTCGATGGTGTTCATGCCAGCAATGTAGGCCACTGTCCCAGACGTGTACAGCTATCGCGTGGCGAGCCCGGTTGTGCGATGCGAATTTCGGCGTTTGAACGTGAAATGCCGGTGCCGCGGCCTGGGCTGGTTTAACCTCTGCCGGACGCGGTGTCCCCGGTCAGCGCGTTGTTCGAGCGAAAGGCGACATGTTCATGTTTCGGCTGCCGCGGCGCGCCCTCTGCGTCGCGACCACCCTCGCGCTCACCATGTTCGCGGCCTCGGCACTTGTCGCGGCCGACAGCGGTGACTACGCCGAATTCGATCCCGACCCGACCGGCGACGCCTACCTCGATCAGCATTTCAATACCGACGGTCTGCCCAACGGTGCGATCCTGGCATCGCGGTCGGTGCAGATTCTGCCGCCGCTGGCCGCCACCAACGACTTCGCCGCCTGGCAGGTGTGGTTCAAATCCACTGCCGCCAACGGCAGTTCGATCGCCGCGATCACCACGATCATGAAACCGAAGACCTGGAACGGCCGCGTCGTCAGCAACAACTACGCGATCGACAGTGTCGGGCTGCAATGCAATCCGTCCTACCAACTGACCCACTCGGTCTCCATCGAAGCGCCCGATATCACCCGCCAACTACTCGGCCACGGTTACGCGGTCGTGATGACCGACTATCAAGGCCCCAAGATGGCCTATGCGCACGGGCCCACCCAGGCACGCGAAGTGCTCGACGGAATCCGTGCCGCACTACAGTTTCCAGCGGCCGGACTGGCAGGCAGTGCGACCACGATGATCGGCTACAGCGGCGGCGCCATCGCCACCGTATGGGCGGCACAGCTGCAGCCAACCTATGCCCCCGAACTGCGGATCCTCGGCGCCGCCGCCGGTGGCACACCCGCCGACCTGAGCCTGCTGCGCAAGACGATGGACGGGAAACCACCCGCCGGGGCGCTGTATCTGATGGCGGCGCTCGGGGTCGCCCGAGCCACGCCCGAAGCGTTCGACCTGCTCAACGACATCGGAGTACGGACCGCGCAGGAGAACAAGAACCTCTGCTCGAGCGCCGCCCTGCTCGGTGCTGTGCCGGTCGCGCTGCGGACATTGACCAAGGTCGACCCATACCCGACCGAAGTCGTCCAGCGGATCTACCGCGAAACCAAAGCCGGTGGCCTGACCCCGACGATGCCGATCTACCTGTGGCACGGGCTCTTCGACGAATGGATTCCGGCCGCCGGCGCACAGGCGCTACAGCAGCAGTGGAAGAGCGCCGGGGTGGACGTGTCTCTGACCTTGCTGCCGTGCGACCACGTCACCTGTGCGTTCACCCCCGGGGCGATCGATCGGATCGACAAGTGGATGGGCCTCGCCTAACCGCGTCGTGCGACATTTCCGGCACCCGAGAGCAGATTCGACTTCGGTGACCCCTAGTACGGACCCGGTGCGTAGCAGCGGCGGCTCATGTGCGAATCTTGAGGTGTCGACTCAGGGAGAGGGCTGCTCATGACGCTCGGTATGGTCCTCGGCGACTTCGGTGCTCGCGCTTCGACGCGGAACCGCTAGTCCGTCCTTACAGCCCCGCTGACTCAGGCCGTTCTACCGCTCCTCGTCGAAGTGCTCGCCGTGCCATCGCACGTCCGATCACGAGGAGCACCCCATGTCGACCATTCACTGGACCGAAGCAGACACCGACCACAGCGCACAGTGGTATTCCGAAAGCGCGGCGACAGCGCCCGCGCACGTCACCATCGCCGATGACCGAATGCGCGCAGATACCGCCTACCGCCTGGCCTGCCAGGGCACGGCGCTGCTGTGGCGCGGCGATTTCCACAACGCGCGCCAGCTGTTGCGGGCATTGAGCCGCCGCATCGACCGCAAACCCCCACCGGCGGGCGCGGACCCGACCGAATCCTTTCACCTGTATCGGCGGGCGCGTGGGCAGCGGGCTCGGGTGTTGGGCCGGCTGCTCGTGCAGTTGGAGCCGGACCATTCGCTGGCATTGCGGCGCGCACCCGATGTGCGGCAGGCGTGCACCGAGGCCTATGGCTCCGCGCGCGAGCCGATGGTAATCGCGTTGACCGAACTACTCGGCGCGATCGGGGCGCACGAGTGGCGCGAAAATGGTGTCCCGGTAGCTGCCCTCGGCGCGCGGATCCACCCGCACTACGGGGTGTTCTCCCCTGTACGCGGCGAATACATCGATCTGGTCGCGAAGGCGCCGTTACCGGTCGAACACCACACCGCCTTCGATCTCGGAACCGGAACCGGCGTGCTCGCGGCCGTGCTGGCCCGCCGCGGCGTCGACCACATCGTCGCCACCGATATCAATCCGCGCGCACTCGCCTGCGCCCGCGACAATATCGACCGCCTCGGTCTCACGAACCGTATCGATGTCCAGGGCCCCGGCCTGTACCCCGGCGGCCGCGCACACCTGATCGTCTGCAATCCACCGTGGCTCCCGGTCCGTCCGACCTCCGCCGTCGAACAGGGTGTCTACGACCCGGACAGCGCCATGCTCAGCGCCTTCTTGAGCGAACTCCCCGCGCACCTCGAACCCGGCGGTGAGGCCTGGCTGGTCCTATCCGATCTGGCCGAACGCCTCGGCCTGCGTACCCGCACCGAACTTCTCACCGCCATCGACTCGGCAGGCCTGCACCTCATCGACCGCATCGACACCAGGCCCCGCCACTCCCGATCTCGCGACACCACGGACCCGCTGCACGCAGCCCGAGCCGCAGAAGTCACCTCCCTGTGGCGCCTGGCCACCCAGATACCGTGCCAGCAGCCGGAATTCGTCAAAGCCACTGGCTGATCCTGTCGGTGGCGGGTCCATCCCGCGAAATCCGGTGAAAACGGCACGCGGGATCGGGTGGCAACTTACGGTCGGGAAGAAAAATGTGGGCGTAGTGATTGTGGTGTGCGATGACCGAACCGAATACCTCCTGTGCCGCCTTCCAGCGGGTGGCGGCGATCGATCCCGAGGCGATCGCGGTGCGCTCCATTGGTGGCGGGCACGCGTTGACCTGGCGGGAGTACGCCGAGCAGGTTCGCCATATCGCGGCGGGACTGCATGCGCTCGGCATCGGGCGCGGGGATACCGTCGCGCTGATGATGGCCAATCGGGTCGAGTTCTATCCGATCGAGGTGGGCGCGCAGCACACCGGCGCGACCTCGTTCTCGGTGTACAACACCCTCGCGCCCGAGCAGCTGAACTATGTGTTCGGCAATGCGGGCAATCGGGTGGTGATCTGTGAGGAACAGTACGTCGAGCGGGTGCGCACCTGCGGTGCCCAGATCGAGACCATCGTGTGCATGGATGCCGAGCACGCCGCAACGATCAGCCTCGCGGAACTGAAGGCCAAGGGCCGCAACGATTTCGACTTCGAGGCAACGTGGCGGTCGGTGCGGGCCGACGATATCGCGACGCTGGTCTACACCTCCGGCACCACCGGAAATCCCAAGGGTGTCGAGATCACCCACGCCAACCTGACCGCCGAGGCGCATGCCTTCAACGCCGTCCTCCCCGTGGAATTCGGCGACCGGCAGACCTCCTACCTGCCGACCGCTCACATGGCCGACCGGTTCACCGCGCTATATCTACAGGAGTACTACGGCATCCAGATCACCGTCGTGCCCGACCGCGACCAACTGCCGGCGGCGTTGCGGGATGCGCGCCCGACGATTTGGGGTGCGGTGCCGCGGGTGTGGGAGAAGTTCAAGGCCGCGGTCGAATTCTCGGTCGCCAATGAACCCGACGAAACCACAAGGGCCGCACTGCAATGGGCACTCGGTGTGGCCGCACGCAAGGCCGCCGTGCTGCTGGAGGGCGGGACCGTCGATGCGGAGTTGGCCGCCGAATGGGCCGAGGCCGACCAGTCGGTGCTGTCGAAGCTGCGCGCCGAACTCGGCCTGGACCAGGTGAAGTGGGCGATGTCGGGCGCCGCGCCGATACCGCCGCAGACTCTCGGCTTCTTCTGCGGCCTTGGCATCCCCATCTGCGAGATCTGGGGTATGTCCGAACTGACCTGTGTGGCCAGCGCCAGCCCACCCGCCCAGGCGCGCCTGGGCACCGTCGGACGTATGCTGCCCGGTTCGGAGGCCAAAATCGCCGACGACGGCGAATTCCTGGTCCGCGGACCGCTCGTCATGAAGCGCTACCGCAAGGATCCGGGCAAGACCGCCGATACCGTCGACGTCGACGGCTGGCTACACACCGGCGATATCCTGACCCGCGACGCGGACGGCTACCTGCGCGTAGTCGACCGCAAGAAGGAACTCATCATCAACGCGGCGGGAAAGAACATGTCCCCGGCCAATATCGAGAACACCATCAAGGCCGCCACCCCACTGGTCGGCTCGATCGTCACCATCGGCGACGCCCGTCCCTACAACACCGCCCTGATCGTGCTCGACGCCGAATCCGCGACACCCTATGCGGCCCAACGAGGTCTGCCCGACGCCTCCGCCACCGCCTTGGCTGCTGACCCCGGCGTCATCGCCGAAATCGCCCAGGGTATCGCCGCGGGCAACGCGAAACTGTCCCGAGTGGAACAGATCAAACGCTTCACCATCCTGCCCACCTTCTGGGAGCCCGGCGGTGACGAAATCACCCTCACCATGAAACTGCGCCGCAAGCCCATCGCGACCAAATACGCCGCCGAAATCGAAACCCTCTACACCCCAACCCTATCCGCCACCACCCACGAACCCGCCACCCAAGTCCCCTCCGAGGTCTGACCCGGACAAGCGATCACCATGTCACGGTGGCGGCGAACGTCGAGAGTGCCTGGCCGCCAGCACGTTCTCACGCCTCGGCGCGGAGGGCTTCGACGGGGCAGGTGTCGATGGCGAGTTGGGCGTCGGGGTGGTCGCGGGTGGGGATGGGGGTGGTGAGGATGCGGACTTTGCCGGAGTCGTCGACCTGGAAGATGTGCGGAAGGAGGGCTTCGCACATGGCGTGGCCTTGGCAGCGGGTTCGGTCGGCAGTGATTTTCATGCGGGCCGCCGTGTTTCGACGCGTGCGGCTTGCAGTTGGATCGGGAGGCCGTCGAGTGGGATGGGGCCGGTCGCCCAACCCATCGGCGGCGCATATCCGGCGGGTACCGACCATTGGTAGTGCAACAGCATGCGATGCATGATCGCCTTGACGGTCATACCGCCGAAGTACAGGCCGATGCATTTGTGGGCTCCGCCGCCGAAGGGCGCCCAGACGTAGCGATGGGATTTGTCCTCGTGGCGTTCGGCGGTGAATCGCTCCGGATCGAAGACATCCGGGTCACGCCACCAGCGGTCGATGCGCATCGCCGAATGCGAGCCGATGACGACGATGGTGCCCGCAGGGAGGAAGTGGCCTTGAATCGAGGTGTCGCGCACCGTCTCCCGGATCTGCTGGCCGACCGGGGAGTACATCCGCAGGATCTCCTTGAACACCAGATCCAGAGCGGGCAGCCGGTCCAGATCGTCGTAATCGAGCCAATCCTTGCCCAGCGCTTGCGATTCGGCGCGCAGCCGGTCCTGCCATTCGGGGTGCAGACCGAGTTGATAGCCCATCATCGCCAGTGCGATGGTGCTGGTGTCGTGTGCGGCCATCAGGACGAAGATCAGGTGGTCGACGATGTCCTGATCGGTGAAGGTGTGGCCCTCGTCGCTGGCGGTGTGGCACAGCACGCTGAACAGGTCATCACCGGTACCGGCGCGCCGGGCGGGCATTTCCCGGCGGCAGTAGTCCTCGAGTACCTTGCGCCCGCGCAAGCCCTTCGCCCACACACCGCCGGGCAGATTGGTGCGCACCAACGCCTGTCCGCCGCGCACCGCATCGATGAACGCACGTTCGAGCCGCGCTGCCTCGGGGCCGAGGCGTGCGCCCATGAAAACCTCCGATGCCATGCGTAGCAGCAGGTGTTTCGTTGCCGGGAAGAGCTGAAACTCGTTGGCGGGCACCCAGTCGTCCATGCCGCGGGCGATCGCCGGTGTGGTGATGTCGAGGTAGCCGACCAGCCGCTGCCGGGTGAAGGCCTGCTGCAGGATGCGCCGGTGGTAGCGATGCTCGTCGAAATCGCGCAGCAGGATGCCGCCACGGAAGAACGGGCCGATGAAGAAGTCGTAGCCGCCCTTGGCGGAGTACACCTTGTCCCGGTCCGCGAGCACCTCCTCGATCGCCTCCGGGCTCACCACCATCACGACCTGACGCCCGAGCAGTCCCGACCACTGCACGGGACCGTATTTCTCGAAACGCCGCCGAGCGAAATCGAGGTTGTCCGTCATGGCTGGGAGGGCGTGCCCGATCACCGGTAAGCCGTAATCGCCTAGTATCGGCCGCAATTGGCTACCGACGGGTGGTTCGGCGAGGGCTCGGGTCCGTGTCGGATAGCGCTCGGCCAGCGCGGATGCGGCGTACTTTGCCCGTCGGCCCATCGTCGACATCATGCGTCCTCTCGCAACCTTGCGAAAATCATGTGATCCACACCATACAGGAATCAATGGTTTCCGTAAACGATTGTTTCCTGATTTGCCTGCGGCATACTGAGCCTGTGACACGGGCAGCGACCGGGATCTACCGCGGCGCCTCCGCCGAGCAGCGGCGCGAGGAACGCCGCCGTCGCCTGATGGACGCTGCCCTGGACATCATCGGCACCCAGGGCTGGGCGACCACCACGGTGCGCGGAGTCTGCGAACAGGCCAAGGTCGGCCCACGCTTCTTCTACGAAAGCTTCCCGGATCTCGACGCCTTGGCCGCCGCGGTGCACGACGAGATCATCGATACCGCTGTCCGCAGTTCCCTCGACGCGCTTGCCGCGGCACCGGAGGGGATTGCGGCGAAAACGCGCGCGGCGGTAACCGCCATCGTCACCTCCGTCATCGACGACCCCCGCCGCGCCCGCATCGCCTTCGCCGAAGCCCACGGCAGCGATACCCTGATGCGCCGCCGCGCCGCCGCCATGCGCACCATCGCCGACGTCGTCGCCGATCAGGAACGTGCCCTGCTCGACCCGCCGCCGGGCAGCGACACCCTGGTGCGCGCGGTCTCGCTGATGATCACCGGAGGCGCCGCCGAACTGATCCTGGCCTGGCTCGACGGCGGCATCGACGTCACCCGCGACGAACTCATCGACCTCTGCGTCGAATTCGTTCTCACCTTCGCCGACAACCTCGCGACCATGGCAGCCCGCCTCCCACCCAAACCAGCCCTCTGAACGGCCCTGCCGTCTGGAGGAATCTGTGCGGCAGAAGGTTCGGACGAATGGCCCTCGCAGATCGGGCGAACAGTCGTAAGTCGCTGTGGGAGTTGGGGTTACAGCGGGAAGGTCAGGCGGTGGGGGTTGACGTAGTCGAGCGGGTCGTGCAGAGGGCGCAGGTTCGGTCGGTGGTCGGTGGGGATGCGCGACAGTTCGCCGCGCAGTCGGATGTCGTAGGTGGCGGCGGAGGCGGTCAGGCCGGGAAACCAGTTGTCGTGGTGGGTGGGGACGAACAATTCGGGGCGGATGGCCTCGATGTAGCGGCGGGGATCGCGAAGACCGTTGGTGATCTGGTTGAAGCCCTGGACCGCGCCGATCTGGACGTCAGTGGGTGGCAGGTCGGCGAAGACGTCGAAGACCTGCGGGGCCTTTTCCGTGAGCGGACCGGAGGAATCGTGCCAGACCAGCGAGAATCCGGGAATGCGGAATTGGTAGAGCAGGCTACCGCCCTCCGGATCGTTCAGGCGCGCCGCACTCTGCAGAACACCGGCCAGCGTCGGTGGATGCCGCACCAGCGCGCCCAGCTCCGGTAGCGGGAAGAACGGCGCCGACCCGCCGGGCCGCTCGGGAGCGGTGGGCGCGGAGTGCACGTGACGGATAGCGGTGACCTCGACCGGTCCCACACTGAACTCGTGCCGTTCCCCTGGCAGCGACGTCCCATCCCCGAGCGCGACCGTCCGGAATGTCGAATCCGCCACCTGCGCGCGGATATTCACGCCGTGCTCGGCGGTTCCGTACACGACTGCCCCCGACGCCTCGGCGACCCGCCCCGCATCAGCGGCATGATCGAAGTGCCCATGCCCGATGAAGATCGCCTCCGGCGCCAGATCCGCCAGATCCTGCGCCGTCGCGGGCACATAACCGGTGCTCGTCAGCCGCGGCACCCACGCATCCAGCAGAAACACCGACCCGGCCACGGCGAACGCATAGGTCGTGCACCCTACCCAGGACAACACCACCCGATCCGCACGTACCGCACCGGTATCCGGATCCACGACATCGGCCCCGAAAAACCGCACCCGCGCCGCCACCGTCCGCGGATCCGCCTGCGCCGCCGAGGCCTGCAACCGCCCCGCCGCACGAGCGCCGATCACACTACCGAGCGCAGCCCACCGTCCCACCAAACCCCGAGGATGAATCCCACACACCCGTGTACAACATCACGGATCACCTCCCCGAACAACCCACACCCCGATCCCGCGCTGATCCGGACCGAACATTTCGGTACGCGCGCGACCGGATCATCAACTGAGGACAATATCGACGAGGAGTCTGTCATCGGCTCGAGGAACCGAAGGAGCGCCCGCCCAGGACGGAGAGGTGTTCGACATGCGACAGCATCAGCCGCTCTACACAGCACCCGCCCTCATTTTCGACCGGACCGTCACAATCCTCGATCTGGCTGCGACGCATGACATATACGACCAGAATGGCGCGCGGATCGGCGCGGTTTCCGAGAGCGGCGAGGGTCGTGGGAAAATGTTCGCTCGTCTTCTGCTCTTGCGGATCGACGGCCCCTTCACACGCCGCCTGGAGATCCGGGACGAATTCAGCGCTCGTGTCCTCGCCGTGACCCGTCCCCGCAAGGTTTTCAAGAACACGCTGATCGTGCACGGACCCGATGGTGAGTACATCGGAAAGGCTGTGCAGGAAAAGGTTTGGGGCCAGAAGCGGTTTTCGTTCGTCTCCGGCGCAGGGCAACGGGTCGGCGGCATGAACGGCAACGGCATGCTCCGGATCACCACGTGGTCGATTCGGGACGAGACCGACAACGAGGTCGCGACGGTCCGTGGCCATTTCACCATGGCGAGAACCCGGCCGTTGCCCGAACCCCTCGCCAGCATGGCGCTGGCGTCGGCACTGACCGTCGACATGGTTCTCGACGGAAAGGACCTCCCCGCCGTGACCGACCTACTTCCGTGGTAGGTGTTGCACAGAATTCCCCTCGGGCAGCGCGATTCATGTTCGCAAACCTGCGCTACACCGATTCGGACTACAACTGCACGCCCAGCAGCGCGTCCACGGCGGTGGAGATGAGGGCCGGGGCTTCGCGGTCCTGACCTGCGTAGTTCAGGGCCTGGTTGGCCCAGTTGTCCACGGCGGCAAGGGCCTTCGGTGTGTCGAGGTCGTCGGCAAGGTGCTGGCGCAGGCGGGCGACGGTGTCTTCGGCGGCGGGGCCGCAGGTGAGGGCGGTGGCTCGGCGCCACAGGTCCAGGCGGGCGGTGGCGTGGGCGAGGACGGTGTCGGTCCACATGCGGTCCTGGCGATAGTGACCGTCGAGCAGGCCTAGGCGGATGGCGGCGGGGTCGACGCCCGCGGCGCGCAGCTTCGAGACGAGAACCAAGTTGCCGCGCGATTTGGACATCTTCTCGCCGTCCAAGCCGATGAGGCCGGCGTGCACGTAGTGGCGGGCGAAGCGGCGGCCCGCGATCAGCGCCTCGGCGTGTGCGGCGGAGTATTCGTGGTGCGGGTAGATCAAGTCGCTGCCGCCGCCCTGGATATCGAATTCGGGCCCGACGCGATTGAGCGCGATCGCCGCACACTCGATATGCCAGCCGGGTCGCCCCGCACCGAACGGCGCCGGCCACGACGGCTCGTCGGGACGCGCGGCGCGCCACAGCAGCGCGTCGATGGTGTCGCGCTTGCCGGGACGGTCCGGGTCGCCGCCGCGCTCGGCAAACAGACGCTCCATGGTTGCGCGGTCGTAGCCGGATTCGTAGCCGAACTGTTCGGTGGCGTCGGCGCGGAAATAGATGTCGGGATATTCGGCGTCGTCGACGGTGTAGGCCGCGCCGGAGGCCAGCAGCTTCTGCACGAATTCGATGACCTCGTCGACCGATTCCACGGCGCCGATGTAGTCGCGCGGCGGCACGATGCGCAGGGCAGTCATGTCCTCGCGGAACAGATTGATCTCTCGGGTGCCCAGATCGCGCCAGTCCACACCGTCACGGGCCGCGCGCTCGAACAGCGGGTCGTCGACGTCGGTGACGTTCTGCACGTAGTGCACCTCATGGCCCGCATCGCGCCACAACCTGTTGACCAGGTCGAAGGTCAGGTAGGTGGCGGCATGCCCGAGATGGGTGGCGTCATAGGGGGTGATCCCGCAGACGTACATAGTGGCCGTGGGGCCCGGGGTCACCGGGCGAACCTGCCGGTCGGCGGTGTCGTACAACCGCAACGGTGGCCCTGCGCCGGGAATTGTCGGTAGGGCGGTATCGGACCAGGACTGCATGATTACGAGGGTAAAGGTGTGGTGGCGGCCATTGCGCCGCACCCTGCTCGCAACGGTAGGTTGTATGGCAACCACCCCGGAGCTGACCTGCCCCTATGTCGCAAAAGTCGGATGTCAATGTTTGCCGTCCGGCGGATCGAATTGCCGCGAGTGGCGTAGGTCACTGTCGATGAGTTTGCTGCGAGCACCGTGCGCCCGAATTCGACCGGGGCCGAGTGGGACCGCGCTAGGTTGGACGGGTGACTGTTCTCGGTGCGGTGTCGATGCCCCAGGTTTCCCCGGAACGTTTGCTCGCGGTGGCGGCCGCGGCCGAGGACGGTGGTCTCGAAGAACTCTGGTTGTGGGAGGATTGCTTCTGGTCCGGTGGGATCGCCACCGCCGCAACGGTGTTGGCGCGGACCGAGCGGGTGCGTGTCGGGATCGGGGTGATGCCGGTACCACTGCGGAACGTGGCGCTCACGGCAATGGAAGTAGCGGCGCTGCTGCGGCTGCATCCGGGCCGGGTGATTCCGGGTTTCGGGCACGGAGTGCAGGACTGGATGGGACAGATCGGTGCGCGGGTCGAGTCGCCGATGACGCTGCTGCGCGAACAGTTGGGTGCGCTGCGCGGGCTGCTGAACGGTGAAAAGGTCAGTGCCGCAGGCCGATACGTGCGCCTGGACAATGTCGCCCTGGCCTGGCCGCCCAGCACGCCCCCACCGCTCACCGCCGCCGCGACCGGCCCGCAGACCCTGCGACTGTCCGGTGAACTAGCCGACGCCACCATCCTCACCTCACGAACCACCCCAGACGGCGTCCGCGCCGCCCGAGCGCGTATCGAGGAAGGCCGCGCGAAAGTCCAACGCACCGAACCGCATCGCGTCATCGTCAACCTGCTCACCGCCACCGGCCCGGACGCGGTCGAACGCCTGACCGCGGCCCAGCAGCGCAACTCCGGTGAGCACCCGCCCGAGGCAGGCGTCGCGGGCGACGCACATGCCATCGCGGAAGCCGTCCGCCGCTACGCCGAGGCAGGAGCGGACACCGTCGTCCTCGAACCCGCCGACGACGATCCCGACCTGGTCGGATTCGTCCGCTTCGCCGGGGCCGAGGTCCGCCCGCTACTGAGCTGAGCGCGGTACGACCCCGTCGGCCGGCGCGACCACAGTGTTCGCAACACGGCGCCGTCCGCTATCGCAGGCAGCGCACGACTCAGAACGCGGGCCACGGAATCGGTCGCGAGGTCCTCGGCATCGGCATCACCGGATCGTCCAGCAACTCCCGCGCACGGTCGGCGAGCGCCTCGATCTCGGCATCGGTGAGATGCGGTGCGAGATCATCGGCGAGCGTGCCGGGTAGCTCCTTGGCGAAGGCGGCGATATCGGCCATCAACCCGTCACAGATGGGTTTGCCCGCCCACCCCCACAGCACCGTGCGCAACTTGTGCTCGGTGTGCAGGCAGATACCGTGGTCGACACCGTAGACCTGCCCGTCGGTACCTTCCAACGCGTGCCCGCCCTTGCGGTCGGCATTGTTGAGCAACACATCGAGCACCGCCATCCGCTGCAACCGTGGATCGTCGGCATGGATCAGCGACACCTCGTTACCCGCCGCATCCTGGGCGCGCAGCACCTCGCAGAACCCGTCCGGCACCGCACCCAACGGCACCAGATCCACCAGATCCAGCCGGTCGCCCTGATCGGTGTGGTTGTCCACCGACTCCACCCACCGCTGCACCATGCCCGGCCCGTAGGGGCCATCGCGCAGAATCGTCTCCGGAATGACACCCCATCCGAGGGCATCCGACACCCGATAGGAGGCCACCTCACGCCCGGCCAGGGTGCCGTCCGGGAAATCCCACAGCGGCCGCTCCCCGCGCACCGGCTTGTAGACCACGCGAACGCCGTCGAAGCCATCCGCATCGCAGACGAGGGTGACATTGCTCGCGGTCGTCACCCGCCCGATCACCGTCAATTCCGCGGTGTGCCACCGAGGCTCGGCCACGGACTACTCCTCTAGCTCGGCCGCGCCGAAAATATCCCCGCGCTTATATCCGTTGGTTCGCACACACATATGTCCGCGCGACGAGAGCGGTTCCCCACACAGCGGACACGGCGGCCGACCCGCCGCGATCACCCGGGTGGAGCGCAACGCGAACTCCCGCGCCTGGATCGGGGTCAGGAACACCCGCACCGCGTCGGGACCCTCCTCGGTGTCATCGAGCACCACCGACTCGTCGACCTCGGTTTCGGTGATCGCCAGCAACTCCACCACCACCGCACCAGCATCGGCGTCCCAGCCCAAGCCCATGGTGCCGACCCGGAACTCGGCGTCGATCGGGGTCAGCAGCGGGTCGCTGTCGGCAATGTCCTCGGCCTGCGGCGGCACCTCGGCGCCGAAGCGGCGCGCGACCTCGTCCAACAGCAGACCCATCCGATCGGCGAGCACCTTTACCTGCTGCTTCTCCAGCAACACGCTGACCACCCGTGGTTCCTGCACCGCCTGCAGGTAGAACGAGCGATCGCCCGGCTCACCGACGGTCCCGGCGACAAAACGATCGGGGGTGCGAAATACGTGGATTGCGCGAGACATCTGCACCTCCTGATACGTGACCCTGATCGACTACCCGCGGCGCTGGACTCCGCAACACGCCACCTACTCGTTTACAAGGAATCTCAAAGCTCCGCATTCCCATTATCCGCACTCGGGGTCGCACCGAGCTCGCCACCGGGAACCGGACCGGCTTCAGGGTCTGCGGGAGTCCCGGAATCTGCGGCGGGCCGTTGCGGTTTGATAGCCAAACCGGACAGATCCCCCGTGTCATTGAGCCGAACCACATACGGCGCGGTCGGGGTGTAGCGCACGATGCTGATCGAGGCGGGTTCGACCACAATGCGCTGGAAACCGTCGAGGTGCAGACCGAGCGCGTCGGCGAGCACGGATTTGATCACGTCGCCGTGCGTGCACGCCACCCACAACACATCGTGACCCGCCTTTTCGGCGAAGCGTCGATCGTGCTCGCGCACCGCGGCCACGGCACGGATCTGCACCTGTGCCAGACCTTCGCCGCTGGGGAAAACCGCGCCCGAGGCGTGCCGCTGCACCACCTTCCACAGCGGTTCGGTCAGCAGATCCGCGATCGCTTTGCCGGTCCAGTCGCCATAGTCGACCTCGATCAACCGATCATCGTATTGCGGTTCCAGACCGAGCTTTTCCGCAAGCGGCGCGACCGTGCGCTGACAGCGCAGCAGCGGCGAATGCACGATGTGCTCGATCGGCAGCGCGGCGAGCCGTTCGGCGACGTCGCGGGCCTGGGTATTGCCGTGCTCGGTCAGATCGACGCCCGCACTGCGCCCGGCGAGGGTGCGGGCGGTATTCGAGGTCGAAACACCGTGCCGCAGCAGGATCACCGTCATGGCACCAGCCTAACGATCATGTCGCCGAAACCACTCCGCTCGCGAGCAGGCCCATGACCGTCAGCCCGAGCACGATGCGGTAGCCGACGAACCAGTCCAGAGAATGTTTGCCGACGAACTTCAACAGCCACGCCACCGAGGCATACCCGACCACGAACGCCAGAATCGTCGCGACCAGCAGCTGCGGACCGCTGGCATTGAGGCCCTCACCCGCCGGTTCGAACGCATCCGGCAGGCTGAACAGGCCTGACGCCGTCACCGCGGGAATGGCGAGTAGGAACGAGAACCGCACCGCCGCTTCGCGCTCCAGCCCGAGGAACAGACCCGCCGTCGCGGTCGCGCCCGAACGCGACACACCCGGGATCAAGGCCAGACATTGCGCGAAGCCCATGATCAAACCGTCGCGGGTAGTCAGCTGCTCGATCGGGCGGATCTTGCGCCCGTAGTACTCACCGGCCGCGATGACCAGCGCGAACGCGATCAGCATGAACGACACCAGCCACAGATTGCGGGCGCCGGTGCGGATCTGATCCTTGAACAGGAACCCGAGCACCCCGATCGGGATCGTCGCGATGATCACATACCAGCCGATGCGATAGTCGAGTTCACGCTGCGCCTGCTCGTCCAGCACGCGCTTGTGATCGGCGGTGATGACCGGAAGTCGCATGGTGGGCTGGTCGTGCAGCGGCAGCTCCGGCTCGCCACGGCTGGTCAGCCGATCGCGCACGCCGGCGAACCACGCGACGATGATCCGCCAGATGTCCTTGGCGAAGAACACCAGCACCGCCGCCTCGGTGCCCAACTGGGTTACCGCGGTGAACGAGGCGCCCGCGTCATCGCCGAAGAACACCGAGGACACGATGCGCAGATGCGCCGAAGAGGAGATCGGCAGAAATTCCGTGAGACCCTGCACCAGACCAAGAATCAAGGCCTGCACCCAGGTCATCGACTCGCCGACCACGAACCAGCCTCCACTTCCGCCCGAAATATATGTTCCTACTGGGCAATTGGTCCGGCGATCGATCCCATCACTGTGACCACCGCCGCAATCACGCAGCGACAGTACAGTGTCGAGATGGCGTCGGCATGCCCGGCTCGACCGTGCGACCCACGGCGCTGGTGGGCGTCGAGTTGCGTATCCACACTCTAGGCTTGGCGCCGTGACGATAGCGCGGGCACGGTGATGGAACAGCGGACGGTCGGCCGCAGCGGCCTACGGGTGTCCCGGATAGGACTTGCGACCCACACCTGGGGTGCGCATACCGATGCCGACGATGCTGCGGTGCAGTTGGTGGCTTTCGCCGAGGCGGGCGGCACATTGGTCGACACCTCCCCCGCCTACGCCGGCGGTGCGGCACAACGGATCCTGGCCGAACTGCTCGGCGATCTGGTCTCCCGCGACGAGCTGGTGCTCAGTGGCTGCGCGGGTGTCGCGCCGTGGATCACACCCGCACCCGTCGGACCGAACGTGCCCGAGCCGGAGCCGGTGCGGCCGGCCGTGGACACCTCGCGGCGCGCGCTGCTGCGCCAGCTGGATCGGACGCTGCTCGAATTGGGCACCGACTATCTCGATATCTGGCATGTCGCCGCCTGGGATCCGGCGACTCCGCTGGACGAGGTCGCCGCCACCCTCGAATTCGCGGTGCGCTCCGGGCGGGTGCGTTACGCGGGGGCGCGCGGGTTCAACGCGTGGCAGGTCGCCAGCCTGGCGGCGGTCGCGCCCGTCACCGTCGCCCAGACCCCGTACTCGCTGCTGGCCCGCGACACCGAAACCGAATTCATTCCGGCCGCCCAGCATCATGGTGTGGGGTTGATCGCCACCGCGCCGCTGGCCGGGGGCATTCTCACCGGCAAATACCGCGATGGGGTGCCCGCCGATTCGCGCGGTGCGGACGAGGCGACCGCCGCCGAGATCCGGCACCGGCTCGACGACCATGCGACCCGGGTGGTCGAAGCGTTGGTGACCGCTGCCGACGGACTTGCCACCTCACCATTGGCCGTTGCGCTGGCCTGGATCCGGGACCGTCCCGGCATCGCGAGCATGATCGTCGGCGCACGCGATATCGGCCAGTTCACCGGGGTACTGGCCGCCGAGACTTTGGAACTGCCGCGTGCCATCGCGGCCGCGCTCGACGATGTCAGCGCACGCGCGGCGGGGTGAATCGATGCGGGAGGCTAGCCTTACCTGCATGAGGTTTCTCGACCGTGTCCGATCCGGCGGGGTGCGTTCCCTCCTGGCCCTGCTGGCACTGACCCTGCTGGTCGGTTCGGCCTGCGGTACCGACAGTGATGCCACGGGCAGCGGCGGCCGCGGGCCGGTCACCGCGAAACTGGAGAACCTCGACCCGGTGCCGATCGGGCCCGAACCCACGCCCGCGCTGCCGGCGACCGTCCGATCGTTCGACGGCGCCGAAGTCACCATCACCGATGCCAGCCGCATCATCGCCGCCGACCGCTTCGGTACCCTCGCGCAGACGGTCTGGGCGTTGGGTATGGGCGCCAAACTGGTCGGGCGCAGCACCGCGGCCGGGTTTCCCGCAGTGGCGAATCTGCCGATCGTGACCGGTGGCAGCGGTTCGCTGAACGTGGAATCCGTTCTGGCACTGCGTCCTTCGGTCTTTCTCACCGATAGCACCAGCGCCGCCCCGCAGGTGCGTGAGCAGTTGCGCGCGGCCGGGGTGACCGTCGTCTACTTCGATCCGCAGCGCACCATGGACGGCGTGGTACCGCAGATCGTGGCAGTCGCCGCCGCACTCGGTGTACCCGATCGCGGCCAGGCCCTTGCCCAGCGCACCCGCGACGAAATCGCCGCCGCCAGTGCCGGGGTGCCGAAGCAGGACAAAGCCCTCACCGTCGCCTTTCTCTACCTGCGCAGCACCGCCATCACCATGCTCGCCGGACCCGGCTCCGGCGCCGACGCCCTCATCACCGCGCTCGGCGCACGTGATGCGGGCTCTGCGGCCGGGTTGACCGAGCCGTTCGTCGCGATCACCAGTGAGGCCATGATCGCGGCCGCACCGGATGTGCTGCTGGTGATGTCGGATGGGCTGAAGTCGGTCGGCGGCGTCGACGGACTGGAAAAAGTGCCGGGCATCGCCCAGACACCCGCCGGACGCAACAAGCGCGTGGTCGATATGGCCGACTCGGTGGTGTTGAGCTTCGGCCCGAATACCGGCCGGGTGATCGCCGCCCTCAGCGAGGCCGTGTACGGCACCAAGCCCGCATGAGCGGCAGGTCACGGGCGGATGGCGGCGAGGTGCCGGTGTGAACGGAAGGGCTACCGGGGCAACTGCGACCGGCTCGGCGATGCCGCACAGTCCGCATCCCGTTGCGCCCGAGTCGCGAGGGTGGTCGCGGACCGCGATCGTGTTCGCCGTGGCGGTGGCGGCGCTGGTGGTGTTGGCGTTGGCGTCGGCGGCGATCGGGCAGGTGCCGACGACACCCGCTGAGGTGGCGGGCAGTGTGTTGCATCGGATCGGGTTGGACTGGGGGCCGATGCCCGCACATCCGGCGGGTGAGGTGACGCTGTGGGAGGTGCGGTTCCCGCGCGTGGTGCTCGCGATCCTGGTCGGCGCCGCATTGGCGACAGCGGGTGCGTTGTTGCAGGGGGTGTTCGCGAATCCGCTCGCCGAACCCGGTGTGATCGGAGTGTCGGCGGGGGCCGCGGTCGGCGCGGGCACGGTGATCGTGGTGGGTGGTGCGTTCGTGGCGGCGTGGTCGGTGGCGGCGGCCGCATTCGCGGCGGGGTTGCTGACCACACTGCTGGTGTATCTGCTGTCGCGCTCGAATGGGCGCACCGAGGTGGTCACGCTGGTGCTGACCGGTGTCGCGATCAATGCCTTCGCCGGTGGCCTGATCGCGTTGCTGCTGTTCATCGCGACCCCCGCCGCCCGCGACCAGATCGTGTTCTGGCAATTGGGCAGTCTCAATGGAGCCACCTGGGATGCGGTGCACGTCGTCGCTCCGCTGGCCGCTCTCGGTATTCTCGCCGCGGTGCTCATCGCGCCCCGCCTGGACCTGCTCGCTCTCGGTGAATCCCCCGCCCGGCACCTGGGTGTGGACGTGGAGCGCTTGCGGCGCAATGTCATCGTGGTAGTCGCCGTCCTCGCCACCGCGGGCGTCGCCTTCACCGGCATCGTGCTGTTCGTCGGGTTGATCGTGCCGCATGTGGTTCGCATGCTGGTCGGCCCCGCCCACCGCATCCTGATCCCATTGAGCGCCATCCTCGGCGCGGTCGTGCTGCTCGCCGCCGACGTGGCCGCACGCTCCCTGGTCCACAATGCCGACCTGCCCCTCGGCATGCTCACCTCCCTCATCGGCGGCCCCTTCTTCTTCTGGCTCCTGCGCCGCACGCGTGCTCGCGCGGGAGGTTGGGCATGAGTCGCGAAATCAGCTGGGACGCAACCGTTCCGCGCACGCTCGGAATGTGGTGGGCCCCTGTCGCGAACGCCGTTCACCAGCGCGTCGGAGTGTTCGGCCGAAAATGTATCTCTCCCGCCGATCAGTCATGCAGCGTGCGGGCGGGGCAACCGGGCAGGTCGAACGCAGATTCCTGGTGGCCTCGCACGCCGATGCTGGACCGCGGGCCGGCAGTGGACGGGCGCGACGCGCCGAGGGGCCGACAGGCAGTGCAGGCAGGAATGTCGAACTCGACGGCCCGGCGCGGCAGCATTATCAGCGAATGTCGCGCATACATGCCGCAGCCCGCAGGTGGGGCGGAGGTGTGAGCAGGGTGCTGGAGGGGTTGGGGTCGGTGTTCGCACGGACGCATGAGTTGCCGGTGCCGCCGCAGCCGGGTGCGGTGACGCTTCGGGCCAGCGGTGTGAGCGTCGACAGGCGTGGTGCTTCGGGGGCGCATACGCGGCGGGTGCTCGAAGCGGTCGACTTCGACGTGGTCGCGGGCGAGATCGTAGCGTTGGTGGGGCCGAACGGGGCGGGCAAGTCGACACTGTTGGCGGCGCTCGCGGGTGAGTTGGAGCCGAGCGAGGGCACGATCGAACTCGATGGTCGGGCGCTGGGCCACTGGTCACATTTGGATATGGCGCGGCGCCGGGCGGTATTGCCGCAGAGCCACACCGTCGGATTCCCGTTCACCGCTCGCGAGGTGGTCGCTATGGGGCGCGCGCCGTGGGTGCGGACCGAGCGGCGGGACCGCGATGACGAGCGAATCGCCGCCGCCATGACCGTCGCCGACGTAGAACACCTTGCCGCCCGGCCATTTCCGACACTCTCCGGCGGTGAACGCGCCCGTGTCGCCCTGGCCCGCGTCCTGGCTCAGGACACCGCAACCCTGCTGCTGGACGAACCTACCGCCGCTCTCGACCTCGGCCATCAAGAAGCGGTTCTACGCCTGGCCACCGCCCGGGCCGCCGCGGGCGCCGCCGTCGTCGTCGTCCTGCACGACCTCGGCATCGCCGCCGCCTACGCCGACCGCGTCGCCGTCCTGGAATCCGGCCGCATCGCCGTCGACGGCCCACCCCGCAAAGTTCTGACCACCGAACTCCTCACCCGCGTCTACCAACACCCTGTCGAAGTCCTCGACCACCCAGTGACCGGCGCCCAACTGGTCCTGCCCGTCCGTCGGTGACCGTCGCCGGACCCCGCTTCGAAACAGGCCGGCCGTCGCGCAAGCACGACTGGCAGCCGAGCCACATCCACTAACACCGGGCCGAGTCGTCGACGGTTTGCTGTCACGTTCGCACGAAAAGTGAACGCTCAGCCCGAGATCGGGCTCCGAACAGGCGATTTCAGGCCTGATGCCACAGCATCCGCAAGGCGGCGTTGATCGCCCATATCGCGAAGAACACGGCTGCGGCCAGTGCCGTGAAGGCGAGACCGATCAGTACCGCCGCGCCGCCGAACCAGACGATCTCCAACAGGGCGCGCCACGGGCCGGTGAGGGGGTATCGCGCATTCTTGCCGCCGCCCGCCGCGAACAGTGCCCACACCACGATGAATACCGCGGGGGTGGCGATTCCGGCGACGACGCGCACGATGGGGTTCGCATCGAGGGTGAAGCCCCAGATCGCCGCTCCGGCGAGTACACCCAGTTCGAGCAAGAACATCAGGCCCAGATTCGCGCCCTCGAGCACAGTCATTCTCGATCCCTCTCACCCGCTGACGAGCAGCCCCGTCAACGCCAGACCAGCTTCAACACCGCGGGCGTCAACAGCATGCGGACCACGGACGCGTCCAGGACCAGTGCCGCGATCATGCCGTAGGCGATGTATTTCATCAACACCAGGTCGGAGAACCCGAAAGCGCCGGTCACCACGATGAGAATCGCTGCGGCAGAGGTGATTACCCCGCCGGTGTGGGCGATACCGTAGCGGATGGCCTCCGGCGGCGACGCGCCGTCCGCGCGCGCCTCGGCCATCCGCGACAGCAGGAACACCTCGTAGTCGGTGGACAGCCCGAACACCACCGTCACGATCAGCGCCAGCACCGCGAACATCAGCGGCCCCGGTGTGAAGTCGAAGCTCCCGGCCCCGTGCCCCTCGACGAACACCCAGGTGAGCACACCCAGTGTGGAGGCCAAGCTCAGCGCGCTCATCAATACCGCCTTGAGCGCCAACACGATTGAACGGAATGCCAGATACAGCATCACCAACGCCGCGGCCGCCAGGAGCCCGACCAGCAACGGCAGCCGCACGAGCAGCCCGTTGATGCTGTCACGCTCGAGCGCGGGCACCCCGGTCACCATGATCTCCACCCCGGAAGGTTCCGCAATCGCACGCAGCGCATCGATCACCGCGTCCGCATTGCGCTTGTCGGCGAGACCGGCGTTGAGCACATTGATCTGGTCCTTGGTCGGCGCACCGGGTTCGAAACGCCCCGTCAGACCGGGAATCCGGCTCGCCTCATAGCGAATATCGCTGAGCTGCTGCGGATTCGCGCCCACCACCACCAGTTTGATCGGTTCGGTGCGAAAACTCGGGAACAACTGGTCGAACCGTTCCTGCGCGACCCGCGCCGGATTGTCTTCGGACAAATACCGTTCGCTGATCCCGCCGAACTCGATATTGCGAATCGGAACGATCAACGCGAGCAGTCCGAGCACGATCGGCACCACCACCGCCCATGGTCGCCGCATCGCCCGTGTCGCCAGCCGCGAGAAGAACCCCGAGTCGATCTGCGCCTCGGTCTTGGTGCGCGAGAACCGATGCCAACCCCACAGGTCGATTCGCCGTCCGACAATGCTCAGCACCGCGGGCAGCGCCGTCACCGACAGCAGTGCGGCCAGCAGTACCGAACTGATGCCGCCATAGGGCACCGACCGCAACACCCCGTTCGGGAAGATGAACAACGCCGCCAGGCTGATCGCGATGATCGCGGCCGAGAACAGTACGGTGCGCCCGGCCGTGGCCACGGTGCGCGCCGTCGCATCCTCCACACTGTGCCCGCCGGCCAGCTCCTCCCGGAATCGGGTCACGGTGAACAGTCCGTAGTCGATCGCCAACCCCAGACTCACCAGCGTCACCACCGCACTGGCGAAAACGTTCACCGCGATGTGATCGGTGAGCATCCGGATGGTGCCCTGGGTGCCGAGTACCGTCATCCCGCCGATCAGCACCGGCAGCAACGCCCCGACCACCCCGCCGAATACGAAATACAGCAGGATCGCCACGATCGGCAGCGCGATGATCTCGGCCCGGCGGATATCGTCCTGCATGCCCTGATTGATGCCCTCGACAATCGGTTGCAGCCCGGCCAACTGCACCGTGGTGCCGCCGGGGCCACCGCCCGCGCGCCCGGCACCCAGCTCACCCTTGATCGCGGTGTAGTTCTCGACCGTCGCGGTGCCCTCTCCGCGCAATCCGACGCTGGCGAAGGCATGGGTGTGCGAGGCATCGGTGGCCTGCGCGGCGAAGGGGCTGTCCCAATAACTGTCGATCTTCAGAATCCGGTCGGGGTGCTGGGCAAGCAGCTGCTTCAGCGAATTCGTCACTGCCGCACGCACGGTCGGATCGTCGACGGTCATGCCCTCGGGCGCGGTGTAGAGCAAGACGATGTCGCTGTCGGTATCGCGGCCGAAGGTGGCATCGGCGATCTTGGCGGCGGCCACCGATTCACTGCTCTCGTCGAACCAGCCCTCCTGAGTCAGCCGGCCCGCCAGATCCCGGCCGTACCAGCCCGAGAGCAGCACCGCGACAATGGCGATGCCCAGCACCAGATAGCGGTGGCGGTGGATGAGACGACCCCACCGCAGCGAACCGGATTCGATCATCTAGCCGCAGGCCGCGGTGCGGTAATCGGCCGAGCGCAGAATGCCGCACAGGTCGGTGCGCGAGATCTTCCACCTGCCGTCGAGCAGCACGAAATGCACGACGGTCGTGCGGACCGCGGTGCCGGTGCCGTCCTTGTCCAGCCGCATGGTCGCGGTCAGTGTGCCGTCGCGGTTGTCGAAGACCGGATCGGTGACGCCGTAGACGGCGCGCGGATTGTCCTGCAGTGCCTTGTACATGTCCGGGATGGCGTCGCGGAAGGCTTCGCCGTCCTCGATGAGGTCGGTGCGTTCGGAGTCGGGTAGTGCCGGATCCAGGGCGCGTTTGATCTGCGCATCCAATTCGGCGGCGCTCGGCAGTGGTCGGTGGGCGGCGCTGGAGGAGGTCGCGATCGAGGAGGACAGCGAGGCATTGGCCGAGGAACGCGCGGCATCGACCGAGGCCTCGTCCGGTCCGGTGCTGCACGCCGCAGCCGCCGCGACGAGGATGGCCGCGGTCAGCACGGAACGGACGAATCGTGTGGTTGGCATCACCATCTACATACCATCAATGACCGAACTGATGCGGCCGAGCAGGGCCCGCACGGTCGTCATGTCCCTATCCGGGGCCGATTCGACCGGTACCGCATCCGGGATCATGTCGCGCACCAGAGCGACGACGCTGCGTTCGTCGTCGAGGTCGATATCGGTGGCGCGGGCCTGCGCGACGGCGACGACGTCCTCCGGTCCGGGCACATCGCTGTCGAGATCGGCGCGATAGATCTCCAGCTCGACGGTGGAGCGCACGGTGCGGAAGGCGTAGGGCCTGCCGTCGGCCGTGGTGCCGAATCCGTGAGCAAACGGACCAACGGTTATGTCATCGATGGCAAATCCCGATGGATGGTCGGCTTTCAACCGGATCTCCCTGAATTGGATATTGATTCAAGTCAACGGTAACCCCCATCACCGACATTCTCCGCCAGCGACTACCCCGGTAGGCCGGTCAAGTGCGCCATCATGGTCAGATGGTGCTGTAGCCGATGATTTGTCGTAGTTAGGAGTTCGGTGGATGCGCCCATATAGTTCGCTACCTGCTGCGCTTGCGGGTGCGGCGGTGCTGGCGCTGATCGCCGGATGTTCCTCCGATTCCGATAGCGACAAGCTCGAGACTCGACCGGCGGCGACTGCGGCGGTCGCGCCCGAGCAGAGCGCGCACCCCGCCGGGGACGTATGGGGGCTCGGCAACCCGGTCGGCGGACTATTCGCCGAGGCGGCCACTGGACAACTGGTTGCGCTCGAAGCGAGCCGCGACACCAGCACAATGATGTTCATCATCGACCCCGTGACCTTCACCCGCGTCGATCCCACTGGCGCGCCGAACGAGGAGATGCGCACCCTCCTGCTGCCCGCCCACGGTGTCGGCTTGGCGCAGGGCAAGCCGGGTGAAGTGCTGATCCCCGGCGACCACCGGATCATGCGTGTCGACATCACCTCCGGCGTGACCACCGAGGTGCCCGTGGACGGCGACGCCAGATCGGTGCGCTACCGCGACGACGGCACGCTGTTCGTCGGCACCGCCGATGGAAAGGTGCGCGAACTTTCCCCCGACGGCAAGGTCACCGACACCATTTCCGGGCTCGCCTCCGCCGATGCCCTCGCCCTCACCGGCAACCATGTCTCGGTCCTGGACCGCCGCCAGACCTCGCTCACCCAGCTCGATCTCGGCAAAGACCGCCTCGGCCTGGCACTGCGCGCGGGTGAGGGCGCGACCAACCTGATTACCGATCCGTTCGGCCGCATCACCGTCACCGACACCGCCGGTGACGAACTGCTGGTCTACACCGCCGGACCGCTCGTGCTGCGGCAGCGATTCCCGGTAGGATCGTCGCCTTACGCGATTGCCTACGATCAGCGGTCCGACACCGTGTGGGTGACGTGTACCCAGAGCAACGAAGTCGTCGGATTCGACCTGTCGACGGGTATACCGAGAGAGGTGGGCCGTTATCCGACGGTTCGCCAGCCGAACTCGGTGACCATCGACGAGCGCACCGGTGACCTGTTCGTCGGTTCCGCGACCGGAGACGGTCTGCAACGGATCCGCGCGGACCAGCGGAAGAAAGGGCAGTGATGGCGCCACAATCACGCGCAGCGCTACCGGCGAGCTGGGAAACCACCAGTGACGACTACGAATACGTGCCACTGCGGCTCCCACCGGAGGTGACCCGGGTGACGGCCTCGATGCGGCTGGCCATCCAAGCCGAATTCGGCGGCTGGGAACTGTCGCGGGTGCGAGCCTACACCGACGGCAGCAGGCGGGTACTGCTGCGGCGCCGAAAAACCGCACTACTACCCCAGCCCGAACCGGGAATGTGAGGCCATGTATTCACTGCTGCTGCGCCTGATGTTCCTGCTGCCGCCGGAACGCATCCACCATCTGGCGTTCACGGTCATGCGGCTGGCGGCCCGGTTCGCGCCGTCGCGCTGGGCGATGACCAAGGTGTTGACCACTGACGATCCGATCCTGCGCAATCACGCCTTCGGCATCGACTTCCCCGCGCCGCTCGGGCTGGCCGCCGGGTTCGACAAGAACGCCGACGGTGTCAACGCTTGGGCGCCACTGGGATTCGGATTCGCTGAAATCGGCACCGTCACCGCGCAGGCCCAGCCGGGCAATCCCGCGCCGCGGTTGTTCCGGCTGTCGGCCGACCACAGCCTGATCAACCGGATGGGGTTCAACAATCACGGCGCCGCAGCAGCTGCCGAACATCTGCGCAACCGCCGCGGCGGTGTCCCGATCGGCGCGAATATCGGAAAGACGAAGATCGTCGAACCCGCTGACGCGGCGGCCGATTACGCGGTGAGCGCATCTCTGCTCGGGCCGCTGGCCGACTTCGTCGTCGTCAATGTCAGCTCCCCCAACACTCCCGGTCTGCGGGATCTGCAGGCCGTCGAATCCCTGCGCCCGGTGCTGCAGGCCGTCCTCGACAGCGTCGAGGTCCCGGTATTGGTGAAAATCGCCCCCGACCTGTCCGACGACGATGTGGACGCCGTCGCCGACCTCGCGGTCGAACTCGGCCTGGCCGGGATCGTCGCCACCAACACCACCATCCGCCGCGACGGCCTGCGCACCGATGCCGGCCAGGTCGCGGCCATGGGCGCGGGCGGGTTGTCCGGTCCTCCGGTTGCCGAGCGCTCGCTGGAGGTGCTGCGGCGGCTCTACCGCCGCGTGGGCGACCATCTGGTGCTGATCTCGGTCGGCGGTATCGAAACCGCCGACCAGGCCTGGGAGCGCATCCAGGCCGGCGCCACCCTGCTGCAGGGCTACACCGGCTTCATCTACGGCGGTCCGTTCTGGATGCGCCACATCCACCGCGGGATCGCCCAGCGGCTGCGCGAAGCCGGTTACCACTCGATCGCCGAGGCGGTCGGCGCGGAGCACGTGGCTCATACCTGATCCCGACCGGTCGTTTCGCGCGGTCGATGCATTGTTGCGGCACATGCCATTTCGCGTGTGTGAGGCCTAAGCTGGTGTGCGGCAAGACATATCGAATGCAGCACCCAGAGGGGGCGGCGCATGGTCCCGCACGACCCCGGGAACGAATGCCGAACCGGCGAACGCGTGTGTTCCTCGTGGCGTGGTCACCGTCGTCGGGGGCGCCGTCAGCGATCACATTTACCGTGTCGATCACGTTCCTTCCGCAGGGCCGGAGGCGCACGGACGCTTCGAAGCCCATCCGGGTGGCAAGGGGCTGAACCGCGCCGTCGCCGCGGCACGACTCGGCCTGCGATCGCGACTGATTTCAGCGGTGGGCGACGACGACGCGGGCGGGCGGATACTGGCCTACCTGCGTGCCGAGCGGGTGAATACCGAACATGTGCGCGTCGTACCCGGCGTGCCGAGCGCGATCACGATGGTGGTGGTCAACCCGACGGGCGTGAGCACCACGATCGGTTGTCGTGAGGATGGCATCGTGCCCGATGTCGAGCACATCGGTGACGGGCTCGCCGCCGCGGATGTGGTCTTGCTGACGTTCGAACAGCCGAGCTGGGTGATCGATCGGGTATTGGCCGCCGTCCGGAGCCTGCGGCCCGCGCCCGTGCTGATCGTGCACGCCGCACCGCCGATCGAGGCACCTCACGACCTGCTCCGCCACCTCGACAGGATCGATTATTTGATCGGGGCGCCCTGGGAGCTCGGTGACCTGGCAGGCACACGCGATGCGGATTTCGACTCGTCGGTCGCGCCGTGGTTGCGCGCGCGGGGGGTGCGCAGTGTCTGCGCGGTCGAGCACCTCGCCTGCCGCGTCCGATCCGACACGGTGAACCTCGATCTGCCCGCGAATCCAGCAGCGCGACAAGGAGATTCACCTGGCGGCGGTGCCGCGTTCGGTGCCGCGCTGGCGTATCGGCTGTTGCTGACCGAGCGACCCGCCACTGGCCCGGACTACTACTGGGCAACCGCTGCGATGGCATCGACCTCCGTGGAGGGTCCGGTACCGGTCGGTATGCCGACCTCCGCCACGATCGATGCGGTCGTGGCTCGGTATCCCGCGTCGCGATGACATCGGCCGCCTCCCCTCCCGGCGGCCGATGCCCCGCGGCGCCGCACACTATCGGAACACCCACGGTGTCCGGTCGCCGTGCAGCGACATCCAAGAGGCGGATTCACCGTCCACCGGGTCGTCCTGAATCCCGCTGGGACGCTGGCGTAGTCGAGTCAGTATCCGCTTCGACAACAGGATCACCGCCTGCTCCCAGATGATGCCGACACGTCCGGCCAGGATGGCCGCGTCGGCGTGGGCGTGCCGATCGTGCACGATATCCGGATCGCTGAGGATCTCGTCGAGTTCCATGCCCGCGAGCGCCTGTTCGCGGGTCAGCAGCCGATCCGGCAGCCAGCTCAGTCGCCAGACCGCGGCCCCCGACCCGATCTGACGGTATGCCGACTCGGGGGTGATATCGCTGATCATGGTCCAGTTGGTGGTGTCGACGGTCATGGGTGCCTCCGGTGTAGCAATTCGAGCCCGATGAGCTCGGGGGGTACGTAGCTGGTCACGAATGCCTCCGGTCGAGCATCCGTTGGTGCAGCGTGTGCAGTGCCTGCTGCACGGTGATACCGAGTTGATCGGCCAATGCCCGCGCGTGCGCGTCGTGGTCCGATGCCGGGTCCGGGTGGCTCAGCATCTCCTGCAATCGCATTCCGGCCCAGGCCTGTTCGCGGGTCAGCTGGTCGGGTAGCCAGCTCAATCGCCATGCCGGTTCCTCGCGGCCTGCTCGCCATGCCCATTCGTCGGGCGTGACGCTACTGGTAATCGACCGGCTGCATTCATAGATCGTCACGGCTGTCTCCGGGGTGCCCGAGCTGTCGCCGACCGCATTTCGGGTGCACTGAGCCCCGGTCGACCACTGTGTCGCGGTCAGCCGGGGCTCGTTGCCGTCGGATGGAGCAGGCGACGAGTCGACTTGATCGGGTGAAATGTCGTTCCGGCGAACTCGATTCGTTCGCCTAGGCCGTGGCGAGGTTCGCAACGAGCTCGGTTTCGGTGCCGCCGGCTCTCGGCTCCCCGTGCCGCCGTGCGTGCCGTATCAGCAGAATCACTCTCATCACCAGGGCCCTCCCGAGTCATCTGGCGGACGACGCTTGGTCGCCGTAACTCAGTGTGGCATTTGCCGTTCACTACGGTCAATTGCCGTTGTAAGTTGGTAATTGCCGGTTCGCTCGACGGCTAAACCCCGGACGATTGGCATATCGTGAGAGTGGCACAGGGAACGATCGCAGCGTCATGGAGGACAGGCCCGCCTATGGTCCAGCAGGACTCACGCACGGTTGCCATCCGCAACATTCTCACCAGGCTCAGCAAACGTTCGGGCCTGAGTGCGGATCGGTTGCGCACCACGGAAATCGACGTCGCTCCCCTGCTGGATTTGCCCGTTGTCAAGGAGCGAGCGGGCCGCGAGGGCATCTCGGTGGAGCAGGCCGTCCTGCCGGTAATTCGGGACCTCGCCCGGCAATTGGCGCCGACGCACCGGCTGATCGCCGACGCTGAGTTGTCGCTGGGACTCCTGCGCGAAAAGTCGCCGCACGGAATCGATCTGGCGCGCCTCTACGCGGCCGATCTCGGCGAGCGGCGTGAATATCTCACGGCGGTGTGGGAACTGTTGCATCGCACGGTCGGAGCAGACGACATCACGTCTCCGCCGAGCGTGCGCTCCCTGCGAGCGACGCCCGAGCGCCGGGCGTTCACCGCGTTGGCGGGACAGCTCGTGGCCGCGTCGAGCTACGCCGGCCGATCCGGATATCGTTTCACTCCCGAACCGAAAGTGCTTGTGACGCTGCCGGATTCGCAGCCGCAACGCGGAATCGTCACAGTCATCGGCGACTCCGTGATCGATCATATATACCGCATCGGGCAGATTCCGGTGGCGGGCAAGTCGACGCCGGGCGGATTCGAGATGCACGCGGGTGGCAAGGGGCTCAATCGTGCGGTGGCAGCGGCACGGCTGGGACTTCAGGTGCGATTGGTCTCCGCGGTCGGCGCCGACGACGCGGGCAGATATATCCGCGACTATCTGGAAACCGAGAACGTCGACATCCGCCTGGTCAAGGAGGTCCCCGGCGCGCAGACCCAAGTGACGGCCGTGATGATCACCAGCACCGGGACCTCGAGCTACATCAGCTGTAAGGATGAGCGGATCCGGTTGGGTACCCATGACCCCCGCGATCCGGAGGTGCGGTCCGCTCTGGCCGCCTCGGACGCGGTGCTGCTGACCTTCGAGCAGCCGATCGATGTCGTCGAGCGGACCATGGCCGCCATCCGTGCCCTGAATCCGCGTCCGCTGCTGCTGGTGAATGCCACCCCCGCCGTCGAAAGCCCTCAGTATCTGTACGGCTACCTCGACACCGTGGATTACCTGGTCGGCACCACAGGGGAACTCGCCAAGATGCTGCCCGGGGAAGATATCGGCTCGGCCGAGAACATCGCACAACGGCTGCGCATGCTGGGTGTTCGTGCGGTGTGTGTGATCGACGGCTTCCACTGCACGGTGCGATCCGATGCCGTCAACACCCGCATCGCCGACTTCCCCGTCGCGCTTGCCGACTCACCGGGTGCGGCGGCCGCATTCTCGGCCGCTCTGGCGCGCCAACTCGTCGGTACGGCCGGACCGGTCGACCAGCGGGTATTCCGTTGGGCCACTGCGGCAATGGTGGCCACCCAGTCGTTCGGCGATGTGCCGGACGCGATGCCGCGGGAGCACGATATCGATCGGATCGTCCACATCGCCGCCGACGAGCCGACCACGGGCTGAGCGCCTAGGATGCGTCGAGGCCCCGCTGACGCGGCCCCCCTCGGTTGGTGTGTAAATTGGCTCGCACCCGTCACGGGCGGACGTTACGGCGATCGGCGAGGCCACATCACCTGCAAGTTCATCCCATGTATCGGAGGGCCAGCGTGACCGAAGCGGCGTCTAGCCTCGATGAGACCGGGCACCGCTTGACCCGCCGGGGTCGCGAACTACAGGTCGGCGTCGTGCCGATACCGCACGGTGTCGATGGCGGGCACGCACTGGTCTTCGGGCAGGCGACACACGGATCCCCCGTAATCAGCGATGGCTGTCTGGTCCGGATCCACTCCCGCTGCCTCTACGGCGACGCGCTGCGGTCAGATGACTGCGACTGCGGCCCCGAGCTCGATATGGCCATGGACATGATCCAGAACGAGGGCGCGGGCGTGCTGATCTATCTGGAACAGGAGGGCCGCGGCGCCGGGCTGATCAACAAGGCCCGTGGGCTACAGACCAGCGAACGCTTCGACATCGATACCTTCACCAGTTATGCGCGGCTGGAGCTGAGCGCGGATTCACGGTCCTACGAGTTGGCCGCCCAATGCTTGCGTGATCTCGGACTCACATCGGTACGACTGCTGACGAACAATCCCGACAAGGTGGAACCGCTGGAGCAGGCCGGACTCACGGTGACCAGGGTGCCGCTGCACACCTGGCCGCGCAGCGAGCGGGCGCGAAAATATCTGCAGGCCAAACGGCGTCATCGCGGACACCAGATCCCGAGACTGCTGGCTGTTTCGCCGGTCGAGCAAGTCAGTCGGGAGCGACGCGCCCGTATTCACCTGGCATCCGTGGCGATTCCGGTGATGGCGCTGCCCTCTGCTCTGCTCGGATACATAGGCGTCGCCACGATTTCGGCTGCGACGGGCTTGGTGGTCCTGGGTCTTTGCATGTGGCCCGACAGGCGTGGGGGGTACCGGCCCGCTCGACGAATACGCAACGCGGCACGTCGGTCGGTGGTCGATGTCGAGCAGCCGTGCTACCCGTATCCGGACCTGGGTGAGGTATCGGATGACATCCGCGCGCCAGGAGAACCTCGCCCTCCCACACCTCGCGGGATCGGGCGCCGACGTGCTCGCGCAATGGCGCACGCCGGTGCGGACCAGTTCGGTACGTAACTGCGAAAACGACACGGCTCCAAGGCTGCTCGCCGAACTGTCGGCAGTGGTGTGCATCGGCTCTCGCCGCCCGGACGATAGGCCGGCGCGCTCCCGGATCCAGCTTTCTCAGCAATCGGACAGCAGCCCTGGTCGGATGATGCGCGAACCGATGTGCGTGGCTGGCTTTTCCGACAACAGGGTCCGCTCATTCGGCTAGGCGCTCAGTCACATTCGCAAATTCTTCGCAGCTGTGATTTAGACCACGCGGCATGGATCTGGTATGGCGCAGTATTATCCAGATCGGCTGGTCGATGATCTTCCCGCGGCACAACCGATATCGAATTCCCATCGCGACCGGCCAGTGATTCCGTCTGCGAGTCAAGACATCTCGGACGTCCGGACGGGACGGACATCGGTCGCGCGAGCGCGCCGATGTCGCTCGATCGACCTCGCGCGGCGAAATCGGCGTGGGGAAGCTCCCGCGCGTATGGCGCCGCGATCGAGCAAGCGCACCAGGCTACATATCCCGGTCGTGAAATCGGAGGTCACCGTGGTGGACAACTCGAGCGCTCACGACGACACCGCCCATCGGTTCACCCGCAACGGGCGGGACCTGCAACTTCGTGTGATGGAGGTGTCCGGCGGTGCCGAGTGCGGGTATGTGCTGCTATATGGCGAGGTGAGCGACGGATGTCTGGTCCGAATTCACTCGCGGTGTTTGTACGGCGAATCGCTCGGCTCGCAGGATTGCGACTGTGGGCCCGAACTCGACCAGGCCTTGGACCGGATATGGGACGAGAGCGGCGGCGTGCTCATCTATCTGGAGCAGGAGGGCCGGGGTAGCGGATTGATCGCGAAGGCGCTCGGCTACCGGGAGAGTGAACGCCGCGGAATTGATACCTTCGCAAGCTACGAGAGTCTTGGCCTGCCCGCGGATAGCCGCACCTACCACGCTGCGGCCAAAAGCTTGCAGGATCTCGGACTCACCACAGTGCGACTGCTCACGAACAATCCCGCGAAGGTCGACCAATTGCGTTCGACCGGTCTGGCGGTCACCCGGGTGCCGTTGCACACCGAACCGCTGAGCCAACGGGCCGCTGAATATCTGGAGGCGAAACGGCGCCGTCGCGGGCACATGATCCCGCCGTACGGCATGCTGTGCGAGCCGCGCATGGAGTCCGTGCCCGAGCGACCGGGGCCCTTTCTGCGTATCTGGTCGCGGCTCGGACCTGCACTGCGCACGCGTCACACGGTCCGGCGCGTGCGTGTCAAAGTGCGGCCAAGCACACTTCGCCGGATCTGGCTGCGGGGCGCGGATCTGCCGTGGGGGCGCGATGCGGGGTCCGATTCGTCCGTATAGAAGTAACGGACACGATTACCCCGGTCTGGCTACCATGAGTGAGCCGCGCCACATGGTGCTATCGAACCGTGTGACACGATGAGATAGAGTCGCTTGCAATTTATCAGGAGCAGCGGGTCTCGAACCGTGTGGAAACCATGCGGTCGCTCCGGGCGCGGTTCACGCCAGAGATATCGGGAAACGGGAAGATGACGACAACAGAAATCGGTTTCGCGCACGAGTCCGGCAAGACGGTGTACACGGTGCCGCAGGCATTCCAGGAGACCGTGAAGTTACGACCGGATCAGGTGGCGTTGCGGACGGTCGGCGGCACCACGGAGATCAGCTGGCGCGAATACGGCGAGCGGGTGCGCACGCTGGCGGCGGGACTGGCCGGCCTTGGCGTCGGCCACGGCGACACCGTCGGCATCATGCTCACCAACCGGCCCGAGTTCAATCTGGTCGATACGGCGGCACTGCATCTGGGCGCTACACCGTTCTCGATCTACAACACCAGCTCATCCGAGCAGATCACGCATCTGTTCACCAATGCGGAGAACAAGGTGGTGATCACCGAGCGCGCCTTCCTCGACGTCATCAAGGGCGCGGGTGTGCAGCTCGAACACATCGTGGTGGTGGACGGTCCGGCCGCCGATGCGGTCGGCCTCGCCGACCTGGAGGCGAATCCGGCCGCCGACTTCGATTTCGACGCCGCTTGGCAGGCGGTGACCCCCGATGATCTCGCCACGCTGATCTACACCTCGGGCACCACCGGCCCGTCCAAGGGCGTAGAGATCACCCACCGCAATGTGCTGGCCCAGATCATCGCGCTGGTCAACGGCCCGCTGCGAGTCGGCCTCGACGACCGCGCGATCTCCTATCTGCCCGCCGCGCACGTCGCCGACCGCATCTCCGGCCATGCCATCAGCCTGCTCACCGGCATCCTGATCACCTGCGTACCGGATCCGCGTGAGATCGCCGCCGCACTGCCCGACGCGCGTCCCACCGTATTCTTCGGTGTGCCCCGGGTGTGGCAGAAGATCAAGGCCGGTATCGACGGCAAGGTGGCCACCGAAGCGAGCCCGGTGAAGAAGGCACTGGCGAACTGGGCCATCAACACCGGCGTCGCGGCGGCGCGCGCCGAGCTGGCAGGTAAGGGGGGCAGCCCGCTGCTCGCGGCGCAGTACAAGGTCGCCGACGCGCTGGTGCTCTCGAAGCTGCGGGCCGCGCTCGGCCTGGACAACCTCAAGGTGGCCGCCTCGGGCGCCGCCGCGATCCCGGCCGAAACCCTCGAATACTTCCTCGGACTCGGGTTCACCGTCAGCGAGGTATGGGGCATGTCGGAGACAACCGGTGTGGCCACCTACACCGAACTGGCCAAGCCGCGCCCGGGTTCGGTCGGCCGGGCCGTCGAAGGCCTCGAGTTGCGGCTCGGCGAGGACGGCGAACTGCTGGTGCGCGGCGCGATCGTCACGCCGGGTTACCGCAAGCAGCCCGATAAGACCAAGGACGCGCTCGACGACGACGGCTGGCTGGCCACCGGTGACGTCGCAACCATCGATGCCGACGGCTATGTGCGGATCGTGGACCGCAAGAAGGAACTGATCATCAACGAGTCGGGTAAGAACATCTCCCCGACCAATATCGAGAACGCGGTCAAGGCCGCCTCCTCGCTGGTCGGTCAGGTGGTGGCGATCGGTGAGGCCAAACCGTTCATCTCCGCGCTTATCGTGCTCGACCCGGACACCGCGGCCATCCGGGCCAAGGAAATCGACGCGCCCGCCGACGATCTGGCCGCACTGGCCACCCGCAAGGAGATCCTGGACGAGGTGCTGGCCGCGGTCGTCGCGGGCAACCGCAAGCTGTCGCGAGTCGAGCAGATCAAGCGATTCACCGTGGTCGGGACGCCGTGGGAGCCGGGCGGTGATGAGTTGACCCCGACGATGAAGCTCAAGCGCAACCCGATCGCGGCGAAGTACGCCGAGGAGATCGCCTCGCTCTACACCACGCCGCTGCCTGAATCGGTGGTGAACGTCTCGTAATGACCGGTGGCCCTGAGCAAAAGCTCAGGGCCACCGTCGTTTTCCCGCTATGTCTAGACGACCTCGTACTTGGCGACGATGGTGGCGCGGGCCAGGGTGTGCGAGAAAAGGTTGAACCCGAGAAAGGCGGGGGTGCCGTTCTCGTCGATCTCCAACCGCTCCACATCCACCGCGTGCACGACGATGAAGTAGCGGTGGTACCCGTGTCCGGCTGGTGGCGCCGCACCGACGAATCCCGGGAACGCGCCGTCATTGCGCAACGTGACCGCCCCTTCGGGCAGCACACCACCCTCACTGCCCGACCCGCGCGGCAGCGAGGTGGTGCTCACCGGGATGTTGGCCACCGCCCAGTGCCAGAAACCGGCCGCGGTCGGTGCGTCCGGATCGTAGACGGTGACCGCGAAACTCTTTGTCTGCGCAGGGAATCCAGACCAGGACAGCTGCGGCGAGACATCCTTGCCGCCCGCGCCGAAGACGCCGCTGACCTGATCGTTGCCGAAGCTCTCGCCATCGGCGACATCCTCTGAGGTCACCGTGAAGCTGGGCACCTCCGGCAGCGCGTCGTACGGGTTGTAGGAGTAGTCGGGCACGGTGAGTCCTTTCGATCGTCAGCTGTTCAACAGGAAGTGTTCCAGCACCCGGGTGCCGAATTCGAGTGCCTGCACCGGAACCCGCTCATCGACGCCGTGGAACAGTGCCGTGAAGTCCAACTCCGGCGGCAGCTGCAGCGGTGCGAAACCGAAGCAGCGAATACCCAAGCGGGCGAAGGCCTTTGCGTCGGTGCCGCCGGAGAGCATATAGGGCACGGTGCGGCCCTGCGGGTCGTGGGCGAGAATGGCGTCGTTCATCGCGTCGACGAGATGTCCATCGAATGTCGTTTCGTAGGAATCGAGTTTGGTGATCCACTCGCGCTCGACATCCGGGCCGATCAGCTCGTCCACCTCACGCTCGAACGCGGCCTGCCGCCCCGGCACCACGCGACAGTCCACGACCGCCTCGGCGGTCTGCGGGATCACATTCGCCTTGTAACCCGCCTGCAGCATGGTTGGGTTCGCGGTATCGCGCAGTGTCGCGCCGATAATGCGGGAGATCGTGCCCAACTTCGCGAGCTGGCCCTCGATATCGGGACTCGACGGATCGAATTCCAGGCCGGTCTCCTCGGCGACCGCGGCCAGGAATTCGGCGACCGAATCCGAAAGTACCAGGGGGAAGGTGTGTTTGCCCAAGCGCGCCACCGCCGCGGCCAGAATCGTGACGGCATTGTCCTCGTGCAGGAATGAGCCGTGACCGGCACGCGCCTTGGCGCGCAACCGCATCCAACCGAGCCCCTTCTCGGCGGTTTCCACCAGATACAACCGACGGTCGGTGCCGTCCGGGCGCGGCACGGTCAACGAGAAACCGCCGACCTCCCCCACCGCCTCGGTGATCCCGTCGAACAGGTCGGGCCGATTCTGCACCAGCCACTGCGAACCCCACTTGCCGCCGTTCTCCTCGTCGGCGAGGAAGGCGAAGACGATATCGCGTGGTGGCACCGTCCCCTCGATCTTGAACTGGCGCGCGATGGCCAGCATCATGCCGACCATATCCTTCATATCGATCGCGCCGCGCCCCCACACATAGCCGTCGCGCACCGCGCCGGAGAACGGATGCACACTCCAGTCCGCGGCCTCTGCGGGCACCACATCCAGATGCCCGTGGATCAGCAGCGCACCGCGGCTCGAATCGGCCCCTTTCAACCGCGCGAACACATTTCCGCGACACGGTGCGCCCGACTCCACGTACTCGGTCGTATATCCCGCCTGATGCAGCTGATCGGCCACCCACTGCGCGCATTCGCGCTCACCCTTGGTGGTTGCCAGATCTCCGGTGTTGGAAGTGTCGAACCGGATCAGCGTACTGACCAATTCGACCACCTCGGACACGGCACGAGACGTGGTGTTCGGACCGGATACTTCGCCAGTTGCAGACACGTACCCTTTCCTACCACCTGACACCGCCCGCGTGTCGCCATAGCCGTTCCCGCACGGCACCGCCCGCCGTCGCGAGGTGCGCGATCGCGCGCGGGTGCGGGTCGATTCACGCTGATCGCAATCGCCGACGCTGTGTGGTCGCGGCACGGCCGGGTATGTCCCGGTCAAAAGCCTTGATCGGAAAGCCGGACCCATGAAGCTCCCGAACCTGCCATTGCCACCGATCGATACCGCGACCGACTGGGTCGCCCAGCAGGTACGAGCGCGGATTCCCGAGGCGGATATGAACGACCGGGATCCTGGATTCATCGCCCACACGGTCGGACCTTCCTGGCAACTGGTTCGCGCGTACTTCCGGGCGGAGGTACGCGGTATGGAGCGGATACCGAAAAACGGCCCGATGCTATTGGTCGGCAACCACTCCGGTGGCAATGTCTCGCCCGAGGCGCTCGTGACGACTCTGGCGTTCGCGCGCTATTTCGGACCCGACCGTCCCTTTTATCAACTCGCCCACAATCTGGTGATGGCCGTGCCGCTGCTCGGCATGTTCCTGTCCCGCTTCGGCACGGTGGCGGCCGACCCCGAAAGTGCCAAAGCGGCGCTGCGCAGTGGCGCGGCGGTACTGGTGTATCCCGGCGGTGACTGGGAGGTGCACCGCCCGACCTGGGAGGAGGACCAGCTCGATTTCGCCGGACGCACCGGATTCCTGCGAGTGGCCTGGGACGAAAACGTGCCGATTGTGCCGTTCGTGAACTACGGCGCTCAGCAGAACGCCCTCATGCTCACCCGCGGCGACCGGATCGCCCGGCTGCTGCGGCTGGATCGGACGCTGCGATTGAAGGTGTTCCCGATTTCGCTGGCGCTGCCGTGGGGGCTGAATATCAGCGACCTCGCCGGGCATATTCCGTTGCCGACAAAAGTGACGGTCGAATTCCTGCCGCCGATCGACCTGCACCAGATATTGGGGTCGGAGCTGGATGTGGATCGCGGCTACGAGTACGTCACCGGGATCATGCAGGAGGCATTGTCGAAACTGGCCGAGGAACGCACGCTGCCGATCCTGGGATGAGCCTCACGCGGGCGGGTGGACGCGCCCGGCGCCGATCCGATCGATGCGATCGCGCCCCCACGCACCCAGTGGTTCCAGCGCCGCATTGAGTGCGCTACCCAATTCGGTCAGCCGGTACTCGACCTTCGGCGGCACCTCGCGGTAGATCTCGCGATCCACGATGCCGTCCTCCTCCAGCTCCCGCAGCTGCTGGATCAGCATCTTCTCCGATACACCTGGCAAGCCGCGGCGCAGCTCGCCGAAGCGGCGCACGCCATGATTCGCCAACTCCCACAGGATCAGCGCTTTCCACTTGCCGCCCACCACATCCATCGCCGCGTCGATGCCGCAGAAGTACGGCCCGGATCTCTTCGCACCCATCCCTACCCGTTCCACATGCGCATCGGCAAGTACTGGCTCGAATAGTAGGTACTCGTCATCAGCTCGGGCAACGCGGGGCAGAAACACCGAAAATCACCAGCTAAACCCGCGATTTGGTCAACGCAGCCACATCCGATAACCTTGCTGAGCACACCGGTCCGGGTGGCGGAATGGCAGACGCGCTAGCTTGAGGTGCTAGTGCCCTTTATCGGGCGTGGGGGTTCAAGTCCCCCTCCGGACACCAGTGCTAACCCCACAGGGGGTCACACCAACGATTGCGAGCTGTTGTTGGTGTTGGTAGCGCACCTGGAGGTCGAGCGCTGCATACAGCTGGATCTTGTCGGAGGGGTTCCCGGCGGCGAGGACAGCGCGGATGTCGCCGAGAGATTCGATCAGTTTCCTGATCTCAGTTTCGGTGAGCCGGTCTATTTTGGGGAGATTCTGCAGCTCGGCTCTAGCTGCCGCTTTGTCGGCTTGTGCGGTGTTCATGGCCGTGACGAGGGCTTGCGGGTCGACGCCTGCTTCTATCGCGGCGAGATGGCGGGTGAGTCTGGCTTCGGCGTCGGTGACGCGTTGTCGCAGTGTTTGGCGATGGGTGTCGGTGTCGTCGGTGTGCTGGGTGGCAATGAGGGCGGCGATGGTGTTCTCGCGGTGGTTTCGGTCGAACAGACTCGCGATCCAGGCATCTATCGGGCCCGAGGACAATGTCTTCGCGCAGGTTCACTGTCCGGGGGTGCTCTTGTAGGAGGGGGCTACCGGGGGCGATGGATTTGGCGCGACATCTGTAGTAGACGGCGTCGCGGACCAACTCCGCCTGCATCTTTCGGCCACACGCATCACAGCGGACGAGTCCGCTCAGCAGGTACGGGCGCAGACCGCTGGCTGGTCTGTTGCGTTCGAGCTTGCCGCGCGATCGGTTGCTGGTGCCCGCACGCTGGCCCCTGAGCAGTTGCGCTTGGGTGAAGGTTTCGACCGAGACGATGGCAGGGTGAGCGGGGCGTTTCGAGCGGACGACGCGGTGGGTGGGTGATCGCCGGAACCGGGCGATGTTGCCGGCGGCGGCGTCGTCGGGATCGAGAAGTTCTTCATGTTTGGTCCACCGGCCGAAGACCGCGTAGCCGGTGTAGCGGGGATTCTGCAGGATCGCGGCAACCGTGCCCGCTTGCCAGCCGTCTTGGGAACGGTGCCGGTTCTGCTGGGCCGATGCGCCGACGGACACGGCACGCCTTCTCGGTTGAGCGCGATAGCGATGGCTTTGTCACCGCAACCGGCGAGGTAGTCACGGAAAATACGAGCCACCACCGGCGCGGTGGCTGCGTCGATCGACAGGATCCGTAGTTTGAGTCCGTCGCAGGCCCGATTGGGGTTGGGATGCGGCGGACCGTCGACCACCATGTAGCCATATGGCGCGCGTCCGCCTTGGTGTCGGCCTTCGTTGAGGACTTGAGCGTCCATGCTGGCGCGGGTGCGCTGCGGCACGTGTTGGCGTTCGGACTCACTCAGTCCGCCCAGCATGCTCATCAACATCGAGTGCGTGACGTTGCGCGGGTCGAAACGTCCCCCGAGCTCGGGCACCCACACCTGCACCCCGTGGGCTTGGACCTGCGGCGCGACCAAACTGAACTGGTTACCGAACCAGCATCGTGTTCCCTCACCCACGACAATGGCCGACCACCCCCGGGCGGGATTCTTCAGATCAGCCAGCAGACGCGCAGCTTCCCCGCGACGGTGCCAGGGCACCGAACGCGACTGCCCGATGTCGAAATAGTCCGCGACGATGGACCCCTCGGCAACGAACTTCTCCGCGTTGCCCCGCTGCCAACGGTAAGAGGTCTCCGGGTCTTGATTGTCCTCGGTCGAGCAGCGCCCGTAGAACGCGAAGCGTTGATCAACGCTGCTTTCGACGGCCTCGGGGACGA
Organism: Nocardia sp. NPDC049737; assembly: GCF_040674755.1. Lineage (NCBI taxonomy): Bacteria > Bacillati > Actinomycetota > Actinomycetes > Mycobacteriales > Nocardiaceae > Nocardia > Nocardia sp. NPDC049737. The sequence continues at coordinate 152,194 of NZ_JBFANH010000015.1, forward strand.
GACCGAGCAACTCGTCGAGTACGGCCCACTCGTTGGACTCGGTCGGCATCGTCCTCCCTCTCAGCGCGGTGTTCACAGGCATGTCGCAGCAGCAACTCGAGCAGCACCCTGGCCGCGCTGGCATTCAACTCCGGCGGGCCTTCGGGGCAAACAACTCTGATGATGCCAGGCCCATCACTGCCATCGTTAACACGCCGGTTGCTGTGGTCAGCGCACACGATCAGCACCCCCGCGCCCCAAACACATTGTGGGACACAAGATTGTTGTGCACTCGGGATGCTCCAAGCTGCGTCGCAAGACTCGCAGTACATCTATCGGCACAGCGGGCGAACCCACCACAGTTGTACCGGTTTCCGGACCGGCGACGACCAGTACTAAACGATCACCAGCGAACTGTCGGGCTGCGTTGCGAATCACTGCTCGAAACCGAACCCCTCCACCGAATGTGTCCCAGTTACAGCAATTCGCCGCCCCGCTGATCGTGACAGCTCTGACACCATGGGCAGCCGAGCCCGAACCCGGTCTCTCACGGCGATGTCCGCTGAAAATGACTCTGGTGACGTTGTGAGGCTCGGGAGACCAGCTGGTCTCCGCTTGACCTTAGGGACTGGCGACGCCCCCAATTCAAGACCATGTGTACTGTCTTCGCGACTCGCACTGGCGGACAGGCGAGGACAGATCAGCCACATGACGCGCGCAAGCGACGTGGCGGACGAGGGGGCATGTCAGGCTCCTGACCACCCGTCTGCTGATTCTCCCGCGTTCCAGACTACCCGAACTGTCAGGCTGCTCCGTGGCCCACCACAACACCGTGCCTCTACACCGGCGCCGGGACCGAGGAAATGGCCTGAGCGGTTTCGGTCCTCACCGGCGAACAACAGCCGCTCTCCCCGCCCGCGGACTACGTCGGCGACCAGAGCGATCGCTGAAACTGCTCTCTGCCGTCGCGTGCGCGATTGTGGTTCGCCATTTCTCGTGCACGCCACTGAAACCTTTTCCGGTATGCAGACTCTGACCGAGCAGCTCGATACCCGGGGCTGTCTGGTTCGGATGAGTCGTCCGCACCAGACAGCCACCATGTGAAACCGAATGCAGACGACAAAGAATTCGTGTCAGACCCGGGTGCTCTCAACACTTGCGCCACCGACCCTGAAAAATAATTCGGCTTCCCTGCGAAGTAGCAACGGCCACAGGATGATTCGCCAGGCTCGAATCGTCATGCCTCGATACCCGGCACTGAATCAACCAATACGTGCGATGTCACGCAAATTGCGGAAAAGTATTGAAAGATTGTTTGCCGCAGCGGCTTTAGAGCCACCTGGGGGAATCGAACACCATTGGGCCCCACCGAAAACGACCAGGTCAACGAGCTGACCTGCGCGTATCACCGCCGCTCAACTGCGCTTTCGCAACGTGCCACTACATTTCGCGACATAATCTACCACTCAGCTGACGACACGGTCATCACGTGCTCAGCGCCTGGTTCTGATGCCTTGTGATGACGGCGTCATCACCTGCGAGCGTGCCAACAGTACCCGAACTCTCCGCGGGCGATCTCCGGCACATCCGAGGTTCATCCGCCCAACTTCGGTTTGAGCAACCATTCAGAGCAGCACTTGCAGCTGACGTCCGAACGACCTGCCCCGATTGCGATCCCGGAATTTTTTCAAGCTGAATGAGACCGGTGGGTGTGTTTAAGCGGCTGTCGTGTCGGTCTCCTGGGTGCTGCCGTGAGCTGGTTGGTTGATCCAGACGGTGTCGGGGAGGTCAAGGATCTTCGGTGCTGTGGTGGTGGCGAAGCGCTGCGGGTGGCGGGCGCGGGCATCGGCCAGCACCGACTGCCGGTCGGCGGCTTTGCCGGTAGCCAGCCCGTAATGGACATCGGCGGGGGTATGAGTCCGATGCCGGTGTGTCGGTGCTCGTGGTTGTACCACTGAGCGAAGGAATCCATGAATTGCCTTGCCTGGGTGAGTGATCCGAATCGTTCAGGGAATTCCGGCCCGTATTTCAAAGTCTTGAAAAGCGATTCGGAGTAGGGGCCGTCATTGGACACTCGTGGTCGTGAATGCGAGCGAGTGACTTCGAGATCGGCGAGCAGCGTGGCGACGGTCTTGGAGGTCATCGAGGTGCCCCGATCGGCGTGCACCACTTGCGGGATTCCGTGGACGCCGAAGATCTCCTTCATCAATTCCGTTGCCAGGACGCCGGATTCATAGTTGTGGACGTGGACGCCGACGATGTAGCGGGAGCAGATGTCGATCATCACGTAGGCGTCGAAATATTGGCCTGTGACCGGGTCGGCGAGCTTGGTGATGTCCCACGAATACACCCTGCTGTCGCAGATCGGCATCACAGCCACCGACCGACACCCCTGCGGTACCGACCTTCGGTTACGTGATCCCGAAACTACGGCCTCACCCCAGGCGCCCTGCGCACCTATAACACCCACCTCAACCACCTCGAAAACACCTGGGACAACCAGCCACTCGACGCGATATCCAAGGCCGACCTCGACGAGAAAGCCCGAGCAGTACAAGCCGCCAGCAGCTCCAAACCCGGCGCACGGACCGGCACAAGCGCACGAGAACACTTCATCAGAACCGCACGCTGCCTCTACCGCTACGCCGAAGACAACAACTGGATCCACCCCACCCGAAACCCCGCCCGCCATCTAGCAATACCCACCCGACCCCCATCACACCGCCAAGCAATCCCCTCACCCCAACTCACCGAGATCTGCCACGTCACCGCCCTCACCGGCAACGACCCCGAACTCGACACCCTCATCCTGCGCCTGCACATCGAAACCGCCTGCCGCCGCAGCGGCGCCCTACACCTACGCCCCTGCGACCTCGACCCACACCACTGCCTGATCCTGCTACGCGAAAAAGAAGGCATCGACCGATGGCAACCCGTCTCCCCCACCCTCATGCGCCACCTACTCCACCATGCCCAACAACGCCACAGCCCACCGACCGGACAACTCCTGCACTACCGCAACACCAAACCCATCATTGCCCGGGACTGCCCCGGCTTCGGTTGACTCCTGACCTATGGAGACCGTTCGGTCTCCTATGTGAGAGGATGCACGACCGTGCCGAAGCCCAGCAGTCGCGAAATGGCACGAACAGACCCATCAGCTAATATTTGGCAAGCATAATGGGGTACTAATGCGGCGCCTTCAGGCTGTGGGGTGTGTCGCGGACCGCCCAGGGGCTCAGCCATAGCTTTGCCATGCGCACACGGATTCCAGAATTCGTCACACCGCGCTGTTCAGCAGTCCGCTAGTGCGGCGGCGAGGCTGTGATGCCTTTGCGTACTTCGCCGGGGTGGTGTTCGACGCGCGACAAGTCCCGCGATGCCGAGGACCGCAACTGCCACGGCACGCTGGTCACCATCACACCCGGCTCGAACAACAACCGCGCCTTCAACCGTAGCGAGCTCTGATTGTGCAGCAGGTTCTCCCACCAGTGCCCGACCACGTATTCGGGGATGAAGACGCTGACGACGTCACGGGGCTGGTCCCGGCGGAGTCGTTTGATGTAGTCGAGCACCGGGCGAGTGATCTCCCGATAGGGGGATTCGATCACCTTCAACGGAATGATCACGTTGCGGCGCTCCCACTCCTGGTCCAGCAGGCGGGTATCGACATCGTCGACGTTGACGGTGATCGCGGTCAGGGTGTCCGGGCGGGTAGCGCGGGCGAATTGCACCGCGCGCCGCGCCGCTTTGGTCCAGCCCGAGACCAGCACGATGGCATGCACCCGGCTGGGCAGGGTTTCCTCGTCACCGTCGGCGATGTCGAGTTCGGCGCGCACCGAGGTGTAATGGCGGTGGATGAAATACATCAGCGCGACCAGCACGGGGATCGCGAACACCACCAGGTACGCGCCGTGGCTGAACTTGGTGATCATCACCACGACGAGCACGATGCCGGTGAAACAGGACCCGAACGCGTTGATCGCCCTGGCTCGATGGATGCGACCCCGCTCGCCAACCGTTGTGGCCGTGGCCAGTTCACGGTTCCAATGCCGCACCATGCCCGCCTGACACAGCGTGAACGAGGTGAACACCCCGACGATGTAGAGCTGGATCAACCGGGTCGCCGAACCATCGAAGGCGTAGATCAGCGCGCCCGCGACGACAGCGAGCAGGATGATGCCGTTGGAATACGCCAACCGATCCCCGCGGGTGTGTAGCTGGCGCGGCATGTACCGGTGCTGCGCCAGAATCGAACTCAGCAGCGGAAACCCGTTGTAGGCGGTATTGGCCGCCAGGACCAGGATCAGCGCCGTGGTCACCATCAGGTAGTAGAAGACCACGCTGTTGCCGCCGAATACCGCTGCGGCGATCTGCGCGATCACCGTGCGCTGCGGATCGGTGTGGCAGTCGCCGGGGAACCCGATCAGATCGCAGGTGTCCTCGGTGACCCGGGTGTGGGAGATCATCGCCAGCGCGGTCACCCCGGAGAACATCGTGATCGAGATGATGCCCATCGCCGACATGGTGCGGGCCGCGTTGAGCGCCTTCGGTTTCCGGAACGCCGGAACACCATTGGAAATCGCCTCCGCACCGGTCAACGCGGTACAACCTGAGGAAAAGGCGCGCAACACCAGAAACGCTACCGCCGCACTACTGAGGCCGACCTGCTCGGGTTTGATCTCGTAGTGCGCGCTTTCAGCGACCGGCGCGTGACCGAGCAGGGCCTGGCCGAGCCCGATCACAACCATCAACAGCACACCCGCGACGAACGCATACGTCGGCACGGCGAACGCGCGCCCCGATTCGCGGACACCCCGCAGATTCATCGCCGTGAGAAACGCAATGAATCCGATATTGATCGCGACCCGATAAGGATTGAGATCCGGGACCGCGGAGATGATGTTGTCCACGCCCGCCGCGACCGATACCGCCACGGTCATCACATAGTCCACGAGCAGCGCCGCCGCGACCACCAGCCCCGGGACCGGTCCCAGATTCTCCGCGACCACCTCATAGGAACCGCCACCGGACGGGTAGGCCTGCACCACCTGCCGGTAGGACAAAACGACCACCGCCAGCAACACCACGACCGCAGCGCCCACCCACGGCGCCAAATGGATATAGGCGAGCCCACCCAAGGTGAGGATCAGCAGAATCTCTTGTGTCGCGTACGCGACCGACGACAAAGGGTCGCTGGCGAAAATCGGCAGCGCCAGCCGCTTCGGCAGCAACGTCTCACCGAGCCGATCACTACGAAACGGACGCCCGAGCACAAGACGCTTGACCACGTCGACCGGTGAAACCACGATGGGCCAGCCTAAGGCTCTCGACGCACACACAGCCGTAGAGATTCCGTAAATAATTTGGCCCAATCACCAAAATAACGTCAAGAAGACACCTCGAGCAACTCATCCGCCGCTACCGTCCGAACATAATGTCCGCTGACACCCACCGTTCGGTGAACGACCAACCCGACGACCTCGCGAGCTTGCGCGAGCTGGTAAGCCACCCCCACGTCGTCGAAGTCCTCGACGCGCTGTCGAGCCGCCCGCACGCCATCGCGGAGCTGGCCACCACCATCGCGGGCCGTCGCAGCGCGCTGATACCCGCGTTGCGGGTGCTCGCCGCACACGGACTGATCACCACCGACAACCCCGGCAGCTGGGACCGCCCGCTCACCCTAACCGACACGGTCGGATTGACCAGCCGAGGCGTCGACACCGTCGCATCACTGTCGTACCTCGCCGTATGGACCGCCCTCTACGAACACACCGATCACGTCTGCGAGCGATGAACCCGGGCACCGGACTCGCTGAACGGTCGTAAGAGCAGAACCACATGATCCAACTGACGACCCGCGGGGTGGCGTGGGCCTGGCCAAGCGCGGGAACACGATCGCCAACGGTCCAAGATCAGAGCAACCGAGACATATGTCGCTGTGACAACATATTCAACTATCAAGCGCCAGAACGCATTCCGAACGCGACAATCGCGCAAAGCGTGCCGAATTCAGAGTTCTGCCCCATTCGTTCCGCATCTCAAACGTGGCCTGCGGTCGCCGGAGGTGGGCGGGAATAGTCGATGGCTGGGACGCATGAAGCCCGGTCGAGTAATCCAGTCCCGCGCCAAAACCACCGATAGGGTGACTCTCATGACCGATTCCGATCTGTCCGCCCTGCGCGCCAGGGTCGCCGCCGGCGACCGTGACGCGGCTGACGAACTCGTCGAACTCGCCGGTGAGCGTGGCGATATGGACGAGCTGCGGCGACTGGCTGCCGATGGCAACCGTGATGCAATCGACCAACTCGTTGAACTGGCATCCGAACGTGGCGACATCGCTGAATTGCGGCGACTCGCCGCCGAGGGCAACCGTGATGCAAGCGACGTGCTGGTCGAACTCGCCGAAGAACAAAGCGACGACACAGAATAGCTGCCGGTCGACGTCGCCTTCGCGGGAAAGACTTCGGCGGGGTGGGCTACGCGATCAATCATGGCGGCAGCGACCATATCGTCGCAGTACATCTCGTCGCGCTGCCGGATCAAGCCCGGTTTCTGCTGGTTCCCGAGAACGCGGACGCCCACACATCGTCGAGCACCAAGCGCTGCCGCACGTCCACCTCACCACCGCCAATGACGGCGACGACGTGGTGGTCGGACTGGCGTCGCTCGACATCGAACGGAACGAATTCCGTCGCATGACCGATCTGGTCAACCGCACCGATCCCGCCACGCCCCGTCCCGCAGTCTCGGACTTGACGGTGGGGTCTGCCGATAGCAACAGGGAATCCCGTTCGTACACGCACGTCGCCGAATTGAACGCACACTGGCCGCCGGGCACACTGGCCCAATGCCGACCGCATACAAGAACCCACATGGGCAGCACACGGTGCGGCAATGGTGTTCGAAAGCCTTGGCGCGAGCGGACTTCCCACTCGCCAACTCGACGGTGGAAACCAGCGTCGGCCCAGTCGAACTCACCTCGGCCGGGACCGGACCGCCGCGGGTCGTCATGGTGCCCGGGACCGGCTCCAACGCCGCGGTGGCTCTGCCGTGGCTAAGGGCGCTGTCGGCCCGCTGGGAGACCACGGTGCTGGATCTGCCCGGACAGCCCGGACTCAGCGACCCCCACCGGCCGCACCGGACCCGGTTGGCCTGGTATGGCCGCGTGCTGGACGAGGTCCTGGCCGCCATGGAGGTGGACGGTGTTGTGCTGGTGGGCAATTCGCTGGGCGCCGCGGTGACCTTGGCCGCCGACTCGCCCCGGATCGCGGGGCGCGCACTTGTCTCACCCGCCGGTTTCATCCGTCTGACGGTAGACCCGAAACTGGCGCTGGCTTCGGCCATTTGGCTACTGCATCCCACCGCCGAACACACCCGCCGAATGCTTCGGCTTTTCGTCGCCCCCGGCGAGAACCCTCCCGAGACCGAGGTGGAATGGATGACCCTTATGGCCAGCTATTGCCGTACCACCCTGGCCCCACCGCCCCTACCCGCCCCGCTACTGGCCCGCTGCGCCGAGCGGCCCTGTGTAGTCGGGGTCGGAGAATATGACCGGTTCCTGCCACCCCGACGACTGGCACCAGCGGTACGCCGAACCATGAACCTCGACCTTCGGGTCTTCCCTGGCATGGGACACCTGACCACCCCAAGCCACCTCGACAACGTGGTATCACTAGTCGCCGAAGTGGCCGAACCGCCCGCTACCTGAACCCGGCCGACAGATGCACTGAGCCAGCATCCGCAGGGCTGTAGCTGTGGTGCTTCGAGCCGCCACCGTTGCCTCGACACCGGCGGTGGCGAGCACACAGTGATGGTGGATGGGTCGATTTGCGACGGTCACTCGATGACCATCGGCGGTGCGCTCAGGAACGGGGGCACCTCGAGCCACTGGTGGATCGGCTTGCCGCCAGTTCCGGAGGCTACCGACAACCCGCCCCTCGGCGCGAGCGCGCGCTCGAGTGCGATGTCGGTCGCCAAGTGGAAGCAGACGTTCGTGGAGCGAGGACAAGAGCGCTGGAAGAAGTGCCCGGCGGCCCGGCCGGAGCGCAGGGACACTGCGGTTGCGGATGGAGAACGAGCAGCTGAAGTCGGCGCCGACGGAAGCAACGGTGCAGCTGCGGGCCCGGCCAGCACGAGACCGGACAGAGCGCGAGCTCTTCCGGTCTCGTGACGTGCGTCGCCCCTGGTCACAGGTCTGATGCCGCTTCGCTGTCCCGGCTGTCATCCCATCATGCGGCGTCGAGGGCCCCGGTGATCTTGCGGACCATCTCGGCCATGGTGGGGCTGGGCTGGCTGTGGTGGATCTGGGCGGCTTCGATCGCGAGGAGGACGGTGCTGCGGAAGTTGTCGGCTTCTGCTGGAGTCTGCTTGGCAAGCAGGCTCACCGCTGCGGTTAGGGCCGGTAGTACCTGGTCGGCGAGTTCAGCTACGGACTTGCCATTGAGCTTGATGCTCCCTGACTTTTCGGCGAGGACGTGCCCGACCAGGCCGGTCGCCGAGGACAGGGCGATGGTGCCGTTGGTGGCGATCTTGTGCGGCTTGCCGGTGGCGTCAGCTGCGGCCAGCAGCGAGACGGCACCGTAGGCGGCGGTGCGCAGGGTGGTCTTGTCCTGGTCGGTGAGGGTGAAGGACATGGTGGTGTTCTCCTTGAAATCTGTTGTGGTGGAATTCGATTGAATGGTCGGAGGATGGAATGCGGTGAGGTAGGGGCCCGTTGGTTATCGGTTCGACGTACCTTCCTGGGCCGCTGCCGTCTCACGGACGGCCTGGGCGACGGCGCGGAAGTCTTTGCGCAGGATGTGGGAATGGTTGCTCGCGACCTTCGCGCTCACCGTGACGTTCGGGTTGCGGGCAAGCACCGGATCCAGTGAGGCCCGCACCTGTTCCATCTCCCCGTCTTTGCTCCCGAGGCTGTTACCCGTGGCCAGGACGAACCGCACCGGACGGGTCGCGCGGTCGAGGACCGGCACGCTGGCGTCGGCGATCTCGTTGAGTTCGATGTTGACCTCGGCGTGCTGGGCAGCGCTCATCCGCGCGGCCATGCCGAACGGACGCGTCAGCGGCAGCAGAAACCGCATCCGGTGGAACAGCTTGCGGATCCGCTCCGCGCCTTCCTCGCCGGTCAAGCCGCACGGAGCGGCGTCCACGGTCACCGTCCCCAGGACGCGGTCCGGATTCCGGTCGGCCCAGTGCCACGCGAGGATCCCGCCGTAGGACCAGCCCACCAGAATCGGCCGCTCCACCCCGCGCGCCGCGAGCACGGCATCGACGTCTCGTAAGCACGCCTCGAAGGAGTAGTCCGCGGACTGCTTGGATTTGCCGCGGGCCCGCTCGTCGTAGGCGATGTGCCGGTAGCCGGGGCCGAGGTCGGCGATCACCCGCCGCCAGTGCGACTGATCGGCGTAGGCGCCGTTGAGGTAGACGACGGGCTGGCCCGGGCCGCCGGTGTCGGTCACGGCCAAGGCCGTGTCATCGACCGGCACCATGCCGGTCCAGGTCGAATTGGTCGAGGAGGCGCTGTTCTTCGTCATGGCAACCACTGTCGGCGTCTGGCCTGACACCACCCTGACACCTGCCTGACACGGCCACTGATACGGTGTTCCACCTGCTCGCACCGGGCCAGGGGAGGCAGCGGCGCCTCCTGACGGCCAGTTGGTGTTGGCAGCCGAAATACCCACGGCCAGTGGGATTCCCGCGCGGTCGGACAGCACGTGGATCTTCGAGCCGGTCTTGCCACGATCGACCCGGCTGGGGCCGGTCGTGGATCCCCCTTTTCGGCTCGCACTGTCGCCGCGTCGATCACCGCCCGCGACCAGTCGATCAGACCTTCACCGCCCGGCTCGTCCAGCATCGCGCGGTGTAGACGCCGCCACAGAGCGGCCTCGGTCCACACAGTGAATCGGCGGTGCGCGGTCCGTCGCGACGGTGACGCCGAACGACGGCGGCGGCATCCGCCACAGCCGCTGGTCAACACGAACACCGCCCGCTCGTCGGTCGGAGTCGGGCCAGCGCCTTGCGGGCGCGGGGTGAACTTCGGCAGCAACGGCTCGGTCAGTGCCCACAGTTCGTCCGGCACAAGACTTTTCGACAGTTCATCGGTCACGAGTCGAACATCCTGGGGCACAAACGATTTCGGCGCGCCACACACGAATCACAGCCACGGAAGACGCGGTCTCAGGGCCGAGGTGGTATGAAGTTGTGAGTGACGAGCAGCCCCGAACCGGATCGTCCGGCGCCATTCGAACCGCGGCAGGACCTAGTAGAGCGTTCGGCACCGCTACTTCCCGCTGGCAGTGAAATCCGGCAGGTGTTCATCTGCCAGACTGCGCCGAGCTTCATCTTCTTCCTCATCACATATCTCACGGGTCTCACGATGTTCTGGAACAAGTATCGGTGCGTGGCAGTCACTGCGAACGCCATATACGTGCTGGAGAGCAGCAAGCTGTCGGGCGGCGCTAAGCCGCAGCAGCTGGTGGGCACCATGCCACGACACACCCAGCTCGGTCCGGTCTCCGGCCGATGGGGGCAGGTGAACATCCTGGGCCAGCGCCATTGGGTCCACAAGCGTTTTCACGACGCAATCGCTGCCGCCGACCATGAGGCCGGCCTTACCCGCTGAAGCGCGGGGCCGGTCAACCAGTTCCCGTACTCGACCTGTTCGGACACCCGCCAGTGACATGAGCCCCACTCGCCGCCCCACTCACCTGCTACCAGCAGGTCGCGGAGGCGAAATCATCGACACGAGACGCTGTCTAAAGGACTGCGAGCGGTGCGGAGTTGATCATCAATTGGCCCGGGGAGGAACCCAGAAATGGGCCCACTACGCCCGAGCCAGCTGGGCCGAATACCTCGCCCACGCCCGCCCGTGCCCCGATCCAGACTCACCAACCTCACCCAATATCGCAGACGCTAACGCACGAACGTGCTGGGGTTCGGCAGGCTAATATTGATGGCGTCCTTACGGTTTCGATGATGTCGGCGAGGCAGATTCGGTCGTGTTCACACCTCGATGCGCGAACCCATGATCACTGTCCGCTCGCCCGGCAGGCCGAAGTATGCGGCGGCGTCGGCGGTGATGTAGGAGGTGGCGATGAACAGTCGCTTTCGCCATGCAGCCATGGTCGGTGCCGGACCCTTCTTCAACTCGATCTTCGACAGGTAGTACGTGGCACCATCGACCGAGATCTGGCCTTCGGTTTGGGTGGGGTCGAGCAGCCGCAGCGTGTGCGGGACGTTCGGTGTCTCCATGTACCCGAAATGTGCTGTCACGTGGATGATGCCGTCGTCGCCGTAGCCGAGGGAATCGATCTCGGTGCGTTCGTCGTCCGGGACGCGCGGCACCGGCAGTGTGTCGATCGCCAGGATGACCACGTGCTCATGCAGCACCAGGTTGTGTTCGACATTGGCGCGCATCGCCAGCGGCGTGGTCTGTTTGCCGCGGTTCAAAAACACTGCGGTGCCGGGGATCCGCAGCAGCGGCGGCTGACGATCGCGTAATTGATCGATGAACCCGCGCAGGGGCCCCTCCTTCTCCTCCCGCGCCCGGGTGACGACCGCACGCCCTCGCGCCCACGTGGTCATCACGGTGAACGCCGTGACCCCGATCAACAGCGGCAGCCACGCCCCGTGCACCAGTTTGGTCATATTCGCCGCCAAAAACAGCAGGTCGACCGCCAGCAACGGAACAGCACCGAGCAGGACCAGCCACAGCGGGGCACCCCACTTGGCCCGAGCGATGTAGAAGAACAGCAGGGTAGTGATCGTGATCGTCGCTACCACCGCCATACCGAACGCATACGCCAACGCCGCCGAGCTACGGAACGCGAACACCAGAGTGATCACCGAAACCATCAGCACCCAGTTGATCCAGGGGACATATATCTGCCCGATCGTCGACTCCGAGGTGTGCGCCACCCGCAACCGCGGCAGATAACCGAGCTGAGCAGCCTGCGACGCCACCGAATAGGCACCGGTGATCACCGCCTGGGAGGCGATCACCGTGGCGGCGGTCGCGATCAACACCATCGGCAGCCGCGCCCACCCAGGCGCCAACAGGAAGAACGGACTACTCACCGCGCTCTCGTCACCGAGCAGCAGCGCACCCTGACCGAGATAGCTCAGCGTGCACGCCGGAAGCACCAACCCCAACCAGCCGCGCGTGATCGCCTTGCGACCGAAATGGCCCATATCCGCGTACAACGCCTCCGCGCCGGTGACCGCGAGCACCACAGCCGCCAACGCGAAGAAAGCGATACCGAAATGCCCGAACATGAAACTCAACGCATAGGTCGGCGAGAGCGCCTTCAGAATTTCCGGATGCCCGGCGATGCCACCCACCCCGCAAGCACCGATCGAGACGAACCAGACGATCATCACCGGCCCGAACAACCGACCGACCACCGCGGTCCCGTGCCGCTGCACCGCGAACAAACCCACGATGATCACCACCGTGAGCGGCACGATCAGATCCTCCAACCCCGACTCGACGACCTTCACACCTTCCACCGCGGATAACACCGAGATCGCGGGGGTGATCATGCTGTCACCGAAAAACAGTGCGGCACCGAAGATCCCCAGCCCGGCCAGCGCGGTGGCGGCCCGACCGCGTGTCCCACCCATCCGGCGCAGCAACGTGATCAACGCCATGATCCCGCCCTCACCGTCGTTGTCGGCGCGCATCACCAGGGTCACGTAGGTCAGCGTGACGATCAGCATCACCGACCAGAAGATCAGCGACACGATGCCGTACACGTTCGCCGAGCTGATCGGCACCGGATGCGGATCATCCGGGTTGAACACCGTCTGCAAGGTATAGATCGGGCTGGTACCGATATCACCGAACACCACCCCGAGCGCACCGACCACCACCGCCACCCCCGCCGAATGCGCACCGCTCGCCACCCGCGCCGACTCGGTGACCAGAGACTCCGTGCTCATGCCCCAACTCCTCGTTTGCTGATCCGCACCCGATCACGGCGGGGACCACGACGATGCCACCGTAACGACTCGGTGGTCTGTCACATCTCATCGATCACACAACGTGTGTCGCCACGTTATCGGGCGGTTTGGGTTGCCAGTTAAGAGAGCCTGGGCCTCTGCGCAGCGAAGTCGCTGCGGATCCGCCGGATTGCCGTATTTCGCGCGAGGCTGGACCCGGCGCAGGCTGAGGTCGTCGTAGTCCGGGACCCCTTATCGAGCCGTGCAGGCGCGCACCCCTGTGCTATCGGGTTCGGCCGCGGCCCTGGCGGTTCCGAGCGGGACCACATTGATCAACCGCGCGCCCGCGGATGAGCGCCCACAGTCCGGCGGCGGAATTCGGGACCAGCGTCTTCCCCACCCGCGGACCTCACCCACACGATCATTTCCCCGCCGCGTCGGATCGACGCATCGCCGCCGTGGCAACACCGGCGCTCGACGCCGCCCGGCTCTGACCTCGGGCTCCGGAGGTTTCTTAGCGATATCTCAACGGCCGAGCCTGCTAACAGCGGCCTACTCTCGAAATATCGCAAAGGGGGAAGCAATGAACATTGGACTCGTGGTGCTGCTCGCCACCGAATCGGGGGATCTCCCCAGCTACAGCACGAACGCGGTCATGATCGGCTCCGCCATCCTGGTGATGATCATCCTCGTGGTCACCGCCTACGTGATCCTCAGTGGATGGCGAGGCTGACCCCTGGCGGCTTCCACGTGCAGAAGCCCCTAGCCACTCGTTGCGGCGGAGATTCACCACCGACCGGTGCGGATTGTCACCATCACGATCGGGACCTGCGGATACCCCGCACTATCCACAGCGGGTTCGGCATGTGCTCGAAATTCATCGAGCAGTAGTACAGCGAAGATCTGCTCCGCCCGCGCATGGGTCGGGAGTGCTTCCGCACCCTTCACCCCAGGCTGATCCGCTAACCCACGACCTCGACGACCCACGCGCGCCGAGCATCAAAAACAATCAGTTACCAGGTGTTTTCGCAGCATTCCAACTGGAAGAGAACATTCGCCCCTTGGCCGAAAGCGATTGTCAACGCCAACCGACGATCCCGGTCAACATCGGAAACTGATTGAGGGTAGCTATTCGGTCCTTGCGCTATTCCCCCGCATGACCGGAGATGCTTGCCGAGCGCCGGTCGGTGCAACCCACTGGAAGTACTCTGGCTTGCCCGGTCTCGCAGGTATGCGGGCCGCAAGCGCTGTTCCGGGCTGCTCTATGGAGGCTGGAAGGTGTTTGGCCGGCACGCCAATGGGGGTGCGGGATCGAGTTCGCCCAGGGTGCCTGATGAGTGCTGTCCCGACGACTGTCGCGAGCATCGCTGCGCACGCGCGACCGCGACCCACGGCCGCTCCGCGACGAGCTCTCCGATCCGGGCGCGGGGTGTCTCGACACCTACTCTGTGTTACAGTCTACCAGTACTCGGTACTACCGAGTAGCGCACTTATCGAAAGGGGCTTCTACGGACAATTTGACGGAAATGCTGAAAGGTACGCTCGAAGGCTGCGTCCTCGAGATCATCGGCGCCGAGGAGACATATGGTTATGCCATCACGCGTCGGCTGAATGAACTCGGTTTCGCGGACGTCATCGAAGGGACGGTCTACGCCATCCTGCTGCGGTTGGAGAAAAATGGACTGGTCGATGTTTCGAAACGACCTTCCGACGTCGGTCCACCGCGCAAATTTTACGCACTCAACGACGCGGGACGCAAAGAGCTCGCGACATTCTGGACGAAATGGGAATACGTCTCATCGCGCATCAATGAGCTCAAGGGAAGCGAGAAATGAACTTCTGGGAGACGATCACAGGCAGCGATCTCACCAAGGAATACACGGCCTTCGAAGCTCGAGCCAATGCTCTCCCGCCAGAGTATGCAGCGGCGTGGGAAGATATCAAAATTCATATATCCCCTTATGCGGGCTTCACGGGTCGCAACTTGATGCCGATCCTCGACGGCGCGCTAGGACTGCTCGAGGAAACGGCGTCGGATGGTCAGAGTGTCCACGAGGCACTGGGCAACGACATCAAAGGCTTCTGCGCGGCGATTGCCGGCGAAGAAGGAGCCAAGAGTTATCGCGACAAGTGGCGCGACCAACTCAACAACAACGTTGCAAGGAAACTGGGCCGGCTAGGAGGATAAAGTGGGCATCCGCGACATCATCGAAGGTAAGAGAGAGTGGCGGGCGCACATGGCGCGGGTCAAAGCGCTCCCAACCGATTACCAGATTGTCTACAAGGAAATTCAAAAATACTTTTTCAAGATCGGGCCAGTCGAGCTAGTCGACGGGAGCTTGCTCTCGGGGCTTCTCGATTTCCTCGAGGAAGGGGTCGCAGCCGACAAAGGAGTCATGGAACTCATCGGCAATGATGTCGCGGCTTTCTGCGACCACCTGATAAAAGACTCACGGACCTATGCCGACATCTATCAAGAGTCTGTCGCAGGAAGGAAGTCGATAAGGGACTGAAATGAGCTCCGTTGTCTCACTGACCGTCTGTGAGCCAGAGAAAGCCTGCCCCTGACCGCGGATTTTTCCCGTTGGTGCGGTTCGCCTCATTCATCGCTCACCTCCCGGTCGGCATCCACATCACCGCCATCCACGGCGATATCGACCGCACCGTATCCTCGGACCAGAGTCGCCGCTACATCACCGCGGCTACTCCGGCCGGCTTGATCCGAGCAAACTCACCGGCCCTTCACAGCGACCGCCGCACCCACACCACGGCACCCGTTCACCGCCCGCCCGCCACCCCACAGGCCGAGCAACGACATATCCCCGGTTTGCCCAACCGGGGGTCTTTACGGCATCTTTACGGGTGGTGCGCCGGGAAGTCTGGTCGGCAACCCGACCCGGTCGGCGGGTCGGGCGGTCCGGCGAAGGGGTGGCCGAATGGTGCTCACACAGAACGGGGTGTGGCAGTTCGACGCGATCGGCGAAGCCATCCGCGCACAACATCCCGTCGAGGCCATCCCCCAACTGCGGGCGTTCTTGACATAGTCGCGAACACAGGACGAGGCGTTTGGCAGTTCGAGTCGATCAGCGAAGGCGGCCGGGCACGGCCTCTCGTCGAGGAGATCCCACAACTCAGAGCTTTGTTGACCTAACAGCTCAGGCGAGTTCATGGGCGCATCGACGATGGCAGGGTTTGATCCCAGGTAACCACCGGTCCCGCAACCGAATAGGCGAACCCCGACAGGACCAGAGGCCCATCCCGGCCGTTGCGAGCACGGCGGTCACTACGCGAAGAGGCCGGTGGAAAGCGCACACCAACACAATGCCCATCGTATCCACACAGCCACTGCTCGCTGGCGTCCGCGCGGTCCGCACCTCGAAGGACCGTAGCGTGCAACGTCCTTCGATATCGGCAGCAGGGCGTCATGCACTGGGGTAATTTGGGTTCTGGTGTGCCGGGAAGATCTGGTCGGCGATCACGTAGTGCTGTCGACCGGAGGGAACCGCGCTCATGCCCGTATCACAGGACCTGCCTGCCGCACCGCCCCGATCCGCGACCGCCCGATTCCGGTCGGTATTGCATTCACGGCCAGTATTGTTGACGGCTTTCGCCTTTGCTGTGATGGCCGACCCGGTGTCATCGGTCGCCTACGCCATCGAAGCCGCCCTGCGCGCACTGCACGGCGATCTCGGGTTACTGCTGGTCACGATGGGGCTGGTCGTCGCCATCATCGGGGTGATCATCGTCAACTACCAGCAACTGGTGGCCCGCTACCCCCAAGGTGGGGGCGCCGCCGCGGCAGCCGGTGAGGCGTTCGGCGAGGCGTGGGCGTTCATCCCGATCGGCGCACTGATCGTCGATTTCGTGTTGACCATCGCGATCAGCGTGTCCGCGGGGTCCTCCGCGGTAATCGCCTACATCCCCGGCCTCGCGGACTGGCGGATACCCCTAGCTCTGGGGTTGCTGGTGTTCGTGGCCGTCATCACCTGGTTCGGGCACCTCGGTCGCACCCTCTTCGCCGTGCTGACCATGTTGTTCATCATCGGCGGCACCATCGTCATCATCGACGGCTTCACCACCGGAACCGCACATGCTGCCATCACCGACCACGCCGACCGCGCTCCGGTGCTGGCTGTCGCCTTGGCGTTCCCGGTCGCGATGGCGCTGGCCACCGGTGTCGAAGCCCCCTCCTCCGCGATCGCTCAACTCGGCCAACTCGACGATCGAGGACGACGCCGGTTCGGGCGAATCACCCTGTGGCTCACCCTCGGTGTGGTCGGCGGACTCACCCTCGGGCTGACCGCTGCCGCAGTCCACCTGCACATCGGTGTCCCAGGCACCGACTCCACCCAACTCGCCGACCTCGCCCAAGCCGCCACCTCACCGGCCGTCTACGCCTTCTTCCAAGCCGCGACCGCCCTACTCCTGCTGTCTGCGGCATCGTCATCATTCCAAGCCGGGCCCGGGCTCCTCAAAGCCCTCGCCCGATACATCGACGCGACTGGCCGCGAAGGCGGGATCCTGCCCGCAGTGCTGGGCCATACCAACACCCACCACACCCCCTACTGGGGAGTCGCTGTGTTCACCACCGTCTCGGCAGCAGTCACCGTGGCAGCCGACGGCCAAGACCAGCGCCTCGTGCTGTTCTACGCCGTCGCGGTCTTCGTCAGCTTCCTCACCGGCCTGATCGCCATGGCTCACTTCTCCCATCAAGACCGGCAACGAAAGTGGCTCACCGTCAACCTCTTCGGCGCCACCGTCGTCACCTTCACTCTCATCGTCAACCTCGCTCGCGGCGAACCGCTCGCCTCCCTCGCCGCGGCCCTCCTCCTCGCCGCTCTGCTCTACTGGGGCTGGACCCGAGCCGGACGACCCCGCGGCATCGCCCACGCAACCATCGAAGCCGAGGCCGCCTAAATCGACACATGCGAAGCGGCCGAACTCCCTCGGCAAACACATACACAACCACCCCGAACGCGATGACGCCGAGACCGCCGACGAGGCACGCGAAATGTCGGCACCCACCCCGTCCCTCGAGCCACTGCCCCAAAATGTCACCCCGCATTTCCGGCTCGAAAAACGGATGTTCGGCGGTTTACGCGAAAAGTTCAGCTGTGGACCGGTTTGGACGTGTGTCTGGTCGAACACGCCAGTAGCAGCAAGGTTCCCGACCGCTGATCGACGCTCCGATCCCGTCCCGGCTACGATCCGAGCCGGTCATGCCAGGCGGCCTTCGCGCCGCTGTCACCGATTCGGTAGACCTGCACCACCGAACCAGCAGACACAGCCACCGCGACGGCAACCATCGCGATGATGACAACCCGGTTCGCGGTAACAGCAGCGATCCTGGCGGTCCGAGACCATCGGGCGACCCACTCGCTGTGCGTGGCCCACCATACGACCGCCAGCAGGAAAGTCACCGCCGACCACGGCAGCAGACCATCGGCCAACTGCGTGTGGATGCGCACCAACGGATCATGGGCGGTGTGGTGTTCGAGCCACTCGCCGGATTCGGTCGTCAACGGAATCGCCACCAGCGCGGCCAACGACACAAGGGGCGTGATCGGGCCCAAGCGGTGTCGAGCAGTGGGCCACAACACGGACGCCACCAGCATTAGTGCGGCCAGCGGCACCAGTACGACGACAACGTGAACCAGCAGGATGTGGGTAGGTAGCCCGTTGATCGTATTGAACCCCATAGCCATTCGAATCTCCTCGGTCACCGGGTAACGTGGTGCGACCAACCCTATGAGCCGATTCTTGGAGGTTTCTGGGACGCGGTGAGACGAAGGCAATTCAGCGCTGCGCACCGGTGGGCAGCGTCATCGACAGCGTCGCGCCGCCGCCGTCGTGATTGCGAGCCGAAACCGTACCGCCGTGCCTGGCGGCGATCTCGCTGACCAATGACAGACCGAGCCCGTAGCGACGTCGTTCGCTCGGGTTCGCGGTGGTCGGCGTCGACGCGAAACGGGTGAACAGGATGGGCAGAACATCGGTATCGATCCCGGGGCCGTCGTCGGTGACATCGATCCGCACATGTCGGCCATCGCTTCCGAGCACCACCCGCACCAGACTATCCGCATGACGTATTCCGTTGTCCAACAAAGCATTCACGGCTCGCCGCAGCCCCGCTTCGAAGCCTTGCAGCTGCACCGGTGCGGCGATCATTTCTAGTCGGACACCACGCTGGTCGGCCGCCGGTTCGGCGGCGCTCACCGCATCCCGTAGCAGGGCAGCCAGATCGAATGGCCGAGGCTGAGCCTCCTGTCGGGGATCGGCCGCCAGCAGCAGGTCATCGAGAATGTCGGCCAGCTGACCAGCATCGACTACCAGACTGTCGACCTCGGCTTCGGCCGGGTGGCCGCGCAGGTGCCGCCGCAATAGCTGGGCCCTGGTGCTCAACAGCGTCAGCGGGGTGCGCAGTTCATGGCCCGCGTCGGCGACGAACCGGCGTTGCAATGTCAGCGCCGCGATAAGCGGGGTTACCGCCCTGCGCGCGACCCAGGCACCGGTCAGTATCGCCAGCAGCATTCCGATGGCGCCGCACACCAGCAAGACCGCGCCCAGACCCCGTGCCTCGCGCTCGGCCGCCCGCAGGTCGTACACCGCCTGGATCACCGCGTCGCCGCGCTGCTCGGTGCGGATCCGGTACCGTCGGTCACCGATCGACACCTCCGCGGTTCGCGGCGCACCGTCGTGTTCGGCCTGCCGCATGGCGGCCTCGTCGGGCAGACCCGGCGGCAGCCCCGGACTGGCCTGCGTGCGGCCTGCCCGCCGGATCACCAGCCAGGTCCCCGCGGGTGGGTCGTTAACATCGTCGGCCTCGGCGATGGCTGTGGCCAGCGACCTGTTCTGGTCATTGCGCGCACTGTGCGATACGACCATGATCACGGCCACGCCGAGCAACAGCACGGTCACCAGCACGGCGGCAGCCGACTGCAGTCCGACCCGCAGCATCGTCCGCCGGATCAGGCGCGCGTCTGCTGAGTCGGTCCGGCGCCGCCTCATCGACCACGTCCCAGCTCATACCCGCGGCCACGTACGGTGTCGATCGCCGTGCGACCGAGCTTTCGACGCAGGTAGTGGACATAGGTATCGACCACCACCGGGCTCTCGGCGTCGTCGAACACGATAGCCAGCAATTGTTTGCGCGAGAATACAACTCCTGGCCGCGATGCCAGCGTGGCCAGCAGATCGCATTCCCGTTCGGAGAGCCGGACCACCGCCGCGGTATCAGCCACGACGACGCAGCGGCTGTCCAGCTCGAGTCTTCCTTTCGGCACCGGCAGAGAACGCGCGACATCCAGGTGTCGGCGTCGCAGAGCCCGCAGCCTGGCGAGCAATTCCGCCACATCGAACGGCTTACCCAGATAGTCCTCGGCGCCGGCGTCGAGTCCCGCCACCCGATCCGCCGGATTGGCGAGTGCGGACAGGATCAACATCGGAGTGACGATGCCACGGACCCGCAGCCTCATCAGCAGATCCAGCCCATCAATCGCGGGCAACCCCCGATCGAACAGCATCACGTCGTACTCGCGAGTGAGACCGAGGTGCAATCCCTGCTGGCCGTCTGCGGCGATGTCGACCTGATACCCCTCCTCGGTGAGCAACCCACCAAGCATCGCGAGCAATTGCGGGTCGTCCTCGACGACCAGCACCCGCGGCAGATCGGTATCGATCACCCGCGCATTCTCGCACTTCGGCGAACCCGTCTCGATCGACCAGTGGTGGTGGCCTGGCGCCCTATCGGCTGGGAGTTAATGACAACGACTCCCATTGTTGCGGGGTGGCTGTACCCACCTTGCCCTGGGTGTCCAGGGTCGGACACGGTGTAGCCGGAGGCGGTCCACTGGCAGGTCGGTCATCGCCGCAGGGATGGCCTGATGCCGGATTGGGTTGTTGGGGAGGCGTATTCGGGTTCGTCGGTGAGCGTGAAATAGTTCTCCTCCTCCTGTCGAAAGTGCAGCTTCAGCAGGACGTAGAGTCCATACAGGCAGGCCAGGAGATCATCGATCTGGTCGGCGCCGATGCGGCCAGTGGTACGCGCCATGCGGAGGTGGTTACCGATCCGGACGGTGAGTCGCTGGATCTCAGCATGCGTGCGACTCATCGTGGCGGTGGCCTCGACGCTGCCGAGTGGAGTCGCCAGAGCCGGATACAGTTCGGTTTCCTCGGCGACTTCGTGAGGCAGCAGTTCCTCGACGAGAAACCTGTACGCGGCCTCGACCGCGGACAACGCAGTCTCGTCGCCGCTGCGCTCGGCGAGACGATCGGCGGCGGCGCGGAGCAATCCGAGTGTGTCGCGCAGCGCCTCATGTTCGCCGGCGAAGCGGCGCAGCATAGCCTCGGTTTCAGGGGCGAGTTCGGTGCGCAGTGCCGGATTGTCACGCAGGGCGCGTAGCGCATTGAGGATCACCGCCACATCGATGCCTTCCTGCAGCAGCGCACCGGCGGCGGGTGGCAGCCAGCCGACGGCAGCGACGATCATGGCCAGCAGCGACAGGCTCATGCCGACGACGGCGCTCTGCACGGCGATGCGGCGTGACCAGCGGGCGGTGTCCATGGCATCGGCGAGCCGGTCGAGCCGATCGGTGGTGAGCACGATGTCGGCGGCTTCCGACGAGGCGGTGGATCCGCGCGCCCCCATCGCGACGCCGACGGTGGCGGCGGCCAGTGCTGGGGCGTCGTTGACACCGTCACCGACCATCACTGTCACCGCGTGTTCACGTTCGCGGCGCACGGCATCGACCTTGTCGGCGGGGCTTTGCTCGGCATACACCTCGTCCAGGTCGAGTACGGTGGCGACTTCGCGCGCGGGTTCAGGCCGGTCGCCGGTGAGCATGACCAGTCGGTTCAGACCGGCCTCACGCAGTCGCCGAATGGTGCGGGGTGCGTGTCGGCGCAATGGGTCTCGCAGCAGGATCGCTGCTGCGAGTTCGCCGTCGACGACGATCCAGGCGATCGCGGCCGAGTCCAGGCTTGCTTTGTTGACGACCGCGCGGGCCCAGCCGGCACTCGTGAACGAGTCGCGCAGTTTGCCGACATCAACCCGGTGGCCGTCCACGGTGCCCGACACCCCGCGCCCGGCCTGCTCAGCCACTTCGGTGGGTGCCGACAGGTCGATACCGCGCGAGAGTGCTTCGGTGACTATCGCTTCGGCCAGCACGTGCGGCGACACCTGATCCACCGACGCGGCCAGCCGCATCATCTCCGCCGCCTCGCGGCCCGGTGCGGCTATTACTTCGACGACTTGTGGGCGGCCCGCGGTGAGAGTGCCGGTCTTGTCCATCACCAAAGTTGTTGCGTCGCCGAGGCTTTCCAATGCGCTACCGCCACGCACGACGACTCCCAGGCGCGACGCCCGCGACAGTCCCGAGACGATCGCCACCGGGGCGGCCAACAGCAGCGGGCACGGTGTCGCGACCACCAAGACGGCGACCGCCCGCACCGCCGACCCGCTCATTGCGTAAGCGGCACCTGCGACCAGTAGCGCGAGCGGCAGGAACCATGCCGCATATCGGTCGGCAAGCCGCACCACCGGCGCGTTCTCGGCGCCGGCCTGCTCGGCCAGCCGCACAATCCCGGCGTAGGTACTCTCGGCCGCCGTCGCGCTCGCACGCATCTCGAACGCATCGCCGGCATTGACGACACCGCTGCGCACCGGCTCGCCGACCCCACGCTCCACCTGCAGCGGTTCCCCGGTCAGCACCGACTCGTCCAGTACCGCAACGGTATTCAGGATTCGCCCGTCGACCGGCACTATCTCACCCGCGGCGACCACCAGCACGTCATCGACGACGACCTGGCCGAGCGGAATCACCGTCACCTCATCGCCGACACGACGGCGAGCCGACCGGGGTGCGTGCTCCAACAGGGCGCGCAGATCCCGTGAAGCACGGCGTTCGGCGGCGGCGTCGAGGGCTCGTCCACCGGCCAGCATGACGGCAATCAATGCGCCTGCGAGATACTCGCCGACCCACAGCGTTCCCGCCAACGACAACACCGCGATCAGGTCGACACCGGCCCGGCCCTTCACAAGCGTGGCGATCATCCAGAAGAGCGCGGGAACGAACGCCGCCACTGTCGCCGCGATCCAGAACCCGTCGGCAGCACCGCCTAAACCGAACACCCACAGGACCGCGCCGATCGCCAGCGCTGCCACAGTGACCACCACCAGCACCGGTGCCAGCCAACCGCCCAGCCGTGCCGCCCACGACCGAGCCTGCCTGGTCATTCGACTCATCAGATACTCCTCCCGACCGGGGTAAACGCCGATCCATCCCACTGCACCGCAGCGCGCATGATCGACGGAAGAGGCCGGGGTCCCTTTTGCCGATGTCCTAGGCCACCGCTGAGTCGATAGGCGGCGGTCAGGGCTTGTGGCGCGTTCACCCCGCCGGACGTACCCGTGTGGACGATCGAGCAATCCGGCGTTCCCGAAGTCCGCATCATGATGCTGGTTCGCGCTGTCGGCGGGCGCGCGGACAGCCATGGACGACACCGTCGTTGCCACGACTTTCGATTCTGCGGGTGTGACCACACCCGCCCTGCACATCAGCCGATGGCCGGAGCGGGTCTGCTGTCCGTTCCATTCGCTGTGCGCGCTACCGCGCACCCCGAGTCACCGACGTTGCCGTGAGTGCTGTCAAGCGGTCTGACCCGATATTCTTGGATCACTGTGTTTTCGGGACAATGACCCGGACCTGGTCGACGTAGGCTCCGCGCCCGGACCGTGTCGTCTTTCCGCGTCTGCGGCAGCTGACCGAGTAGCACATCAGGTGCCCTGCTCGCGTTCGGTGGTCGGCGGGCCCGAGTACGGCCGTTGCAGGGCAGCGAATTCCGGCGTTCTCGCCGCGATGATCAGGGCGTCGAGCAGGGCGGCGCCTTTCTCGACATCGGGAATCCGAGTGAGGACCGGGCCGAAGAAACCGTGGCCGTCGATGGCGATGATCGGGCTGCCACCGCGCCCTCCTAGCACTTGCTGGCTGACCTCGTGGGCGTCGGCAACGGCTTGGTCCAGTTCGCTGGCGTCGAGGGTATCGGCCAGTGACCGGTCCATTCCGAGACTTTGGAGTATGTCCGCGATGGCGGCGAGAGTGACCTCTTCCCGCTGGGCATGGGCGCTCGCGCCGAAGGCTCGATACAGGCGCGCGACCCATCCGGTCCGTGCTGGTCGGTGACGGCCGCGAAGAGGCGCCCGAGCCGCCGCGATCTGTCGATCATGGGCCGATGATGGGAGTCGACGTCGTTGCCGTCATTGAGCACGGCCAAGCTCATTTGCCGCAGCGTGACCGGCGTCCGATGCTCGTTGGCGGCATCCAGCAGCCACTGGGCGGCCACCCATCCGAATGGGCACACCGGGTCGAGGTAGAGATCTATCGCGGCCATTTTCAGCTTCCTTCCATATCGGCGTCCGGCGACTCCGACATGCGCTGTGCCGAATGCCACCCTTCACTCTCATATACCCCTGGGGGTATCTTCGGGTCTGACGTCAATATACCCCCTGGGGTATGAAGGAGATAGCGATGACCGACTCTGTGGTTGTTTCCCCGGCTCGCGACACCGCACGGCCGAGCAGCTCCGGCGGGATGCTGGGCAGGCTCGGATCCGTGATGGCCAGGCATGCCCGGGTCGTGTTCGGTGTCTGGTTGCTGGTGTTGATCGTCCTGGGCGCCGCCGCGCCGAGTGTGTTCACCTCGCTCGCGGGAGCGGGGTGGCAGGCCGATGGGTCGGAGTCGGTGCGGGTGCGCGAGCTGGCGCAGCAGCATTTCGGCGGGAACTCCTCGGCGGCGGTGGAGGTGGTGGTCCATTCCGATAACGAGACCATCGAGAGTCCGGGTGTTCAGCGGGTTCTCGGCGAGATCGCCGAGGTCTTCACCAGCGATGCGCGCTTCGGTGAACTGATCGCACCACAGTCGGGGACCTCGATCACCCCGGACGGGCACACCGGGATTTTCATTGCGGGTGCGAACGCCTCCACCGATGACATGGTCAAGGCCGTCGACGAGCACTCCGACGCGTTGAGCGCCTTGTCCGGCAACGGCATCGAGGTCTATCCCACGGGCAGCTCAGCGCTGTGGAGCGACTTCAACAAGGCCAATCACGACGCGATGATCAAGGCCGAAATGTTTTCCTGGCCGGTGACTTTGGCGATCATGGTGCTGGCGTTCGGATCCCTCGTCGCCGCCGGGCTGCCGCTGCTGCTCACCCTGGCGGGGCTGGTCGCCTCGGCCGGTGGACTGGTACTGCTCAACCACTTCACCTCGATCTCGGTGTGGGCAATGAACTTCGCGATGATGTTCGCCTTGGCGCTCGGTATCGACTACGCGCTGTTCATCGTCGCCCGATTCCGTGACGCACGCACCACCGCCCCCAGCCCCGACGCGGCGGTTGCCGAAACGATGAATACCGCGGGCAAGGCGGTTGCGCTGTCCGGGCTGACGGTCCTGGTCAGCTTGTCGGCGGTGCTGATCGTCCCAGCGCCCGCGGTGCGCACGATGGCGGTCGGGATCATGTTCGCGGTGTTCTTCGTGCTGCTGGCCACCATGACCCTGCTGCCCGCCGCGTTGGGGGCGCTGGGCGGCAAGATCAATGCCGGTGCGCTGCCGCACGCCATGCGGCAGCAGCACCGCTCGCCGCGGTTCGCCGCGTGGGGTGGGCTGCTACACAACCATCCGTGGCCGTTCGCGATCGGCGCGGTCACGGTGCTGATCGCCCTGTCGATCCCAGTGTTCGGACTGAAAGTAGCCATGCCCTCCATCCAGGTCGTGCCGACTGACGCGCCGGTGCGCCAAGGCTACGAACTGATCCAAGCCCAGATGGGCGAGGGCGCACCCGGCATGCTGCAGATCATCACCCCGGCCACCCAGGCCGCACAGGCTGCCGAGGCCGCCAAAGGGGTTGACGGGATCAGCATGGTCACCCCGCCGCAGCTCGCACTCGACGACAGCGGCCTAGCGACGATGCAGGCACTACCCGAGGTCGATCCATCGGACCCGCGGATGGGCGGAATCCTCGACCGATTGCGTGACGAGCTGCCCGCTGCCGCACTGGTCGGCGGCGCACCCGCGGAGAACCTCGACCTGCAGCAAGCTCTCGACGACTACTTCCCTATCATCGTGGCGATCATCCTCGTCCTCGGCTTTGCCCTGCTGCTGATCGCGCTGCAGGCACCGGTGATCGCCGCCCTCGGCACCGTGGTCAGCCTGCTGTCCACCGCCGCGGCCTTCGGCGTCGCGAAACTGATCTTCCAGGACGGACACGGCGCAGGACTGCTCGGCTTCACCCCGCAAGGCTTCCTCGACGGGTGGGGACCGGTGTTCTTCTTCGCCATGATCTTCGCGATCGCGATGGACTACACGGTATTCCTGCTGGCCACCGCCAAGGAACACTACGAGCACACCGGTGACCCGAAGACCGCCCAGGTCGACGGCCTGGCGCACTCCGGACGGGTGATCTTCGCCGCCGCCGCGGTAATGGTCGCGGTGTTCTTCACCTTCGCACTCTCCGAGCCGCTGCCCCCGAAGGAGATGGGCATCATCCTCGGCGTCGCGGTCCTGCTCGACGCGGCCGCGGTACGACTGGTGCTACTGCCGGTACTACTGCGGCTGACCGGACACGGCGCCTGGTGGTCACCGAACTGGCTGCGCAAGGCACTCCCCCCGATCAGCTTCGCCCACCACTGAAATCACCTCCACCGCGCACCGCACCCACCGACCCGCATATACCCCCACGGGTATCCTTGAGTGAGGTATTCAAACGAAAGGGGAAACACCATGGTCGGCAACGAAGAAACTATCGCCCAGGTACTCAACCGGCTGCGCCGCGCACACGGCCAACTCGCCGGAGTGATCTCCATGATCGAGCAGGGCCGCGACTGCAAGGACGTCGTCACCCAACTCGCCGCCGTGTCACGCGCACTCGACCGGGCCGGATTCAAGATCGTCGCCACCGGACTGCGCGAATGCCTCACCGGACAAAGCACCGACGGTTCCGAGCCGATGACCGAAGCCGAGCTGGAGAAGCTTTTCCTCGCCCTGGCCTGAACAACCAAGAGTCCCCACACGATTGGAGATCATGCACATACCGACTCGCCAGCGCGGCTGGTCCATCGCGCGGCTCGTGCCGCTGCTGGCAGGCACGTTCGTACTGGTCAGCACACTGCTGGCCGCGGTGGCCTCGCAATGGTGGCTGATATTGACCGGAATCGTCGGCGCGAACCTGCTGTTCTACAGCGCCATGGGATGGTGTCCGGCGACACTACTGCTCCATCGCCTGGGCGTTCCCGACACCGCGACCAACTGCGCAATGCCACACACCCGACACCGCATCACCCAACCGAACCGGCAGAAAGCAGACCGCAATCATGAACCTAGCCCTCTCGACCACACTGCACACCAACTTCGACGAAGCCGTTGAACTGACCCGTAAAGCCCTGTCCGAACAGGGATTCGGCGTCCTCACCGACATCGACATGCAAGCCACACTGAAGGCCAAACTCGGCCAGGATATGGAGAACTACCGAATCCTCGGTGCCTGCAACCCACCCCTGGCTCACCGCGCCGTCGGCGTGAACCGCCAGATCGGACTCCTACTGCCCTGCAACGTGATCGTCCGCAGCGACCCCACGGCCGCCGAGACCATCATCGTCGAAGCCATGAACCCGGACCTCATGGTCCAGGTCACCGGCGAACCCGAACTCGAACCCATCGCCGCCGAAGCCGCCACCAAACTCCGCGCAGCCATCCAATCGCTACAAGACCACTGACTCGACGTCCGATGATGCGGTCGGTCAACCCACGCGCACACGGGTCACGCTGGCGGTACGGTCCAGATGCCCATACGGCTTGCCGGTCGTATCTGGTCAAGACGGCCGATCGCCGAGAGTCGTCTTCTGGTTTCGTTCGCGGGCACGGTCCAGCAGTTCTGTGATTCCGTGCTCGATTTCGTCGGCGATCAGGTCGATATCCGGGGTGGTGTCGTAGTCACCGGTGATGCCGAAGGTCAGCCGGTCGGTGTAGCTGAGGATCGCGATGGTGGTGCGCAGTCGCATGGCGATCGGGATACAGGGCAGGATTTCCAGGACCTCACGGCCCTGTAGCGATAACTTCCGCCTCGGGCCGGGGACATTCGTGGCGAGCGCGCTGACACCGTGCTGGGGGTAATGCATGGCCAGCCGCAGGGTCCACGCGACGAATGCGAACGGGAGCCGACCCGCCATCGACAGTACGGACTTCTCGGCTTCGGCCTCACCGCGTGATCGATGTCGTGCGATGCGCTGGTGGACGGCGGTGAGCCGCTCGACCGGATCGGAGATCTCGACCGGCAGATACGGCAGCATCGCCGAAACTCGGTTGTCGAGAACATATTTCGCGTCCTCGCGACGCATGGACACCGGCACCAGAATGCGGATCTTATCGGCGGTCGGTTCCTCGCCGCGCTTGTGCAGCACGGTGCGGTAGGCCGAGGCGATGGCTGCGAGGGCGACATCGTTGACAGTCACACCGAATGCGGCCCGGATCTTCGCGATGTCCGCCAGTGACGTGCGTGCGACGGCGTAGCGCCGCTGTCGGCCGATCGGGCCGTTGAACGAGGATGTGCCGGTCGGCGTTACCGCGGCGTACACGACCGGAATCAGGGCCCGCGTGATGTCGAAGGCCATTCTCGGCATGGCCATCGACAGTCGAATGCCCTCGGCCGCCAAGCCGAAAGCGTTGATCCGTTGACGTGTACCGGTGCTCAGGCGCGGCGCACTCGTGCTGGATTCCGGATCGCAGAGACTCTCGAACAGGCCGATGCCGGACGCGCCGTCCACCATAGTGTGATGGGCTTTGATGATCAGCGCCCAGCGATCCGCTGCCAGATGCTCGACGACGATGCACTGCCACAGCGGGTGGTCTCGGTCGAGTCGTTCCTCGAGTTCGGCGGCGACCAATTCGCGCAGCGCCGCCTCGTCGCCGGGCTCCGGCAGCGCCGTCCACCGCAGGTGATGTGCCAGATCGAAATTTGGATCGTCCTCCCACACCGGGGCGGTGAGATCCGCGACGGTCCGGCGTACTCGCTGGCGGAGCCGACTATCGCTCACCAGGCTGCCAGCCATCGCGGCGGTGAACTCCTGGCGCGTCGGTACCGGACCGGCGATGATCGCAACCGCGCCGATCCCGAGACTGATGTGCCGGTCGGCGTCTTCCATCTCCATGAAACCCGAATCGAGCGGGCCCAATTCGCTCATCACAGCCACCTACCCCGGCAGCCGCCGAGGCCCGGCCACCGGCTGGGAACTGCCTGCTATAACGGCAATTCTTCTCAGTGGGGTGCCGCCGGGCCGATGCCAAGGTAACCGGGGATGGTGACGTTGGCCCCCGACACTCGGGCAAGCGCGCGGAACGGTCTCAACGACGTCCTGTGGCCGATGTCCTGTCGCGCGGCGCGGTGCGGGGCCTACTGGCCCGGGGCGATTCGGAATGCCGGATAGTCCGGGGAGATAGGCTCGAAGGCGGCGACCGGGGCATCGCGTGGTACTGGGATGTGCGGTCGCGCGCCGGGTGCGAGTTGGAGGTAGCGCCGTAGGATCGGGGCCCGGCTTTCCGTATCGACCGACACCAGCCGGACCGATTCCCGGCGACCGTGCCGCAGGATGGCTCGGCCGCCCGCGGCGGTCAGATTGCGCACCCAGTTGACGTTGGCACCGAGCATCGACACCACATAGCGCCGACCGTCGAATTCGGTCAGCACGATCGGAAACCAGATGAGGCGACCGCTGCGCCGCCCCCGGATCCCCAACGCCGCGACCCGGCGGGGCATGATTCCGGCCGCGAAAGCGCGGGCTGAGAGCCAATTCTGTACGCGCGCGAACAGATTCGGACGGCCGGTGCGATACAGCCAGCGCAGATAGTCGTGATACCACCGCATGATCGGCTCCTCCGTTGCCACAGTGTGCTGTTCGAATCAGGGGCCGCTAGGCGCGAGCCCGGAAGGTCCAGCCGGGAGCCAACTGTTCGATCTGTCCGCGGCATTCGATCTCGATCGGTGGCAAGTTTCCCGGCTCCGACCTGACCTCGACGTCGCTGCCGCTGATTCGGATTCTCAGTTGGTGCCCGCGGTAGGTAATCGGGAAGGTCAGCGCACCGAGGGATGACGGCCAGTGCGGCGCGAATATCAAACGCTCGGCACGGGTTTCGAGCCCGGTGAAGCAGCGTTGCAACAAGTCGATGCTGCCTGCCATCGCGGCGAGGTGGATACCCTCGGCGGTGGTGCCACCCTGGATGTCACCGATATCGGACTCGAGGACACTGTCGAAGAATTCCATCGCTCGCTCCCGGTTGGCGCGGGCCAGCACCCAAGAATGGACGACGCTGCTCAGTGTCGATCCGTGTGAGGTCCGGGCGAGGTAGTAGTCGATGGTGCAGGGGATCATCGATGCGGGCAGGTCGTAGCCGAGTTCTCCCAGCAGTTCCCGCAATTCGTCGGAGGACAGCAGATAGAACAGCATCAGCACGTCGGCCTGCTTGGCGGCCCGGTAGCGATTGATGTCGTCGCCCTCCGCCTCGAGTATGCGGTCCAGTCGCTGGATATCGCCGTACCGCTGCCGGTACCGTGCCCAATCCAGTTCTGCCAGTTGGTCGTAGCCCTCGAACTGGCTGATGATGCCACCATGGAACGGCACGTATATGCGGCGGCTGACGTCGGCCCAATGCTGTGGTTCCGATGGCGCCACACCGAGGGTTTCCAGCAGTTCGGTGCGTTCGCGCGGCGCGAGCAGGTCGAGCGCGTCGAGAGCGCGACGAATCACCCACACCGCCATGATGTTGGTATAGGCGTTGTCGTCGATTCCGTCGAAAGGCCGTGCCTGATAACCAGAATGGAATTCGTCCGGTCCGATCACACCCCGGATTCGGTAGCGGTCCCGGGTTGTGTCGTAGCTGGCGATACTGGACCAGAACCGGGCGATCTCCACCAGCATCTCGGTACCACATTCGCGCAGGAACTCGCGGTCGCCGGTCACCTGGTAGTACTGCCACACGTTGTGGGCGATCGCGATGCCGATGTGATTGGCTCGCTGGCTCGGGTCGGGATTCCACCGTCCGGAGCGTGGATTGAGATGCATTTGCTGGCTTTCCTCGCGCCCGTCACTGCCGGACTGCCATGGGAACATCGCTCCGGACAGGCCGTTTTCGTGCGCCGCGCGTCGCGCCTCGGGTAGTCGCCGGTAGCGATACCGGAGCAACGATCGCGTCAGGGCGGGAAAACGCAGGTTCAGCACCGGGAAGACGAACAGTTCATCCCAGAACACATGTCCGCGGTACGCCTCACCGTGCAGTCCGCGCGCGGGGACACCGACGTCGAGATCGGCGGTATTGGGCGAGAGCGTCTGCAGTAGATGCAGCAGATGCACGCGCAGCACGCGGGCCGCGTTCTTGCGATCTTCGAGTTCGATGGACAGCCGATCCCACAGGCGTTCCCAGGCCGCGACATGACCGTCGAGCAGTTGCCCGAATCCGCCCTCGGCGCTGAGCCAGCGCACGACCTCCTCCTCCGGCGTCGAGGTCGCGTGATCACGCCCGGTGCAGATGGTGACCGTCTTCTCCAGGGTGACCGCTGCCCCGCCGACCACCTCGACGGTGAAATCATGTCCCACCACTCCATCTTGTTCGACGAAATCTCCTGCCCGGTCGATGATTTCCCCGTTCTGCAGGATCCTGCTGCGCGCCGCGAGTGCCACCGAAATTCCAGACCGGCTGGTCCGGACCGTCAGCAACACCGAATCAGCGGACAGCTTTGTCCCCTGCATATCGGTGAGATGGTCGCCGGACAGTCCCCGATAGCGTTGCACCAGCTCATTTCGGACAGCTCCGTCCAGGGCCGAACGGATCACCAGGCGCCCCGACCAGTTCTCGGCGACAACCGTGGTCTCCAGAGCGCAGACATGGGGCCGGTGCATAGCGACCACCCGCCGGTGCTCGACCGCGGTGATCCGGCCCGCGGCGTCGCGGAACCGGAAGCGGCGGGTGAACACGGCCCGGCGCAGGTCCAGTTCCTGCCGGTAGAACAGCAGTTCGGTGGTGTCGAGGTCGAACCACGGGCCGTCCTCGATCCGGAACGACACCGGCAGCCAGTTCGGCAGGTTCACCAGACTCTCGTTGGAGACTTGCCGCCCGGCGATTTCGTCGGTGAGCCGGTTGTAGATGCCGGCCGCATAAGTCCCGGGATAGTGGTGCTCCCCCGCCCGTGCTTCCGGCGACGCGCCGCGCGTGGCGACGTATCCGTTGCCGAGCGTGCAGAGTGCTTCTCGGAGTTTCTCCGTCTGGGGGTCGTAGCCGTCGAAGGCCAGGGTCCAGGCATCGGCGGTGTCCGCGTCGGATTCGCGATGCAATGTCCCGGCGAGCCGGTCGAGGACTTTCCTGACCCGGTCCGGTCCGTCCACCGCGAACCGTGCGGCCGTGCGGCGATCGCCATCCTCACTGTGGCGCACGACGATTCCGATCCCGTGTGCGGCGACTGCATCGAAGGCGTCCTCGTCGGTGAGATCGTCGCCGAGGTAGATCGGCAGCTCCGGGCGGGCGAGCTGATCGAGGATCCAGTCCAGCGCCCGGCCCTTGTCCCAGTCCGTATCGGGGCGCAACTCGGTTACCTTGCGACCGTTGGAGATACGAAGCCCGGACTGTTGCGCGACCGCGTGCACGGCGCCGATCACACTGGCCACCACTCCGGGTGCGGCGTTGCGGTAGTGCACTGCGACGGCGAATCGCTTGTGCTCCACCAGAATTCCGGGCATTTCGGCCATTCGACGGGTCAGCTCATCCGCGGCAGCGGCAATGGCGTGCTCGGCGGTCGGTGCCGCGTCGTGCACGTGGTAACCGCCGGCCGGATCGATCAATTCGAAACCATGGCTGCCCGCATACCAAATCCCCTCCAGACCAACCCGCTTGCGCAGGTCCGTGAGATCGCGACCGCTGATGATCGCGACCGGGCAGATACCGGCGAGCTCGGTAATCGCGGCCGCCACGCCGTCGACCAGGACGGCGGCATCCGGATCGGGCACGATCTGGGCGAGCGTTCCGTCGAAGTCCATCAGCACGGCCACATTCGCGGTGTCGAGCAGAGCAGATATCCGGGGCCATGACTCCAGCGCACCCGGAATCTCCGACATGCGTCGGAACCCAGCGCGCACCCGCACCTCGGCCAGATCGGCAACCACGACATCGGCCCCATGGGCACGCAATTGATCGGCGTGCCCGGTTCGATCGATACCTATCACCAGCGCGAAACCGCCGCGCCGCCCGGCCGTCACCCCCGCTTCGGCGTCCTCGGCCACGACCGTCCGGCCCGGATCCGCGCCGAGCCGCCGAGCCGTCTCGACCAGCATGGCCGGATCGGGTTTTCCCGGCAGCCGGAGGTTCTCGGCGACGGCCCCGTCGACATGTTCCGCGAACAGGTCCCCGATCCCGGCCGCCTCGAGCACCTGGGCACAGTTGCGGCTGGCGGAGAAGACCGCGGTACCGATCCCCGCGTCCCGCAGTTCACGCACCAAGGCGACCGTGGACTCGAAGACCGGAACGCCGTCGCGGGCCAGCCGATCCTGGAAAAGGTGATCCTTCCGATTGCCGAGACCGCACACCGTGGCAGCGTCCTCCGGATCGGACGGATCCCCCCAGGGCAGCGAAATACCGCGTGCGGTAAGGAAATCCGCCACACCGCTATATCTCGGCTTGCCGTCGACGAAGCGCTGGTAGTCCACCGCGGTGAATGGCGAGCGGTCCTGCCCGGGCTCGGCGGGCCGAGACGCCACGAAGGGGTCGAACAGTTCGGTCCACGCGGCGGCGTGCATCGATGCGCTGTCGGTGACCACACCGTCCATATCGAAGATCACCGCGTCATATCGGCGCGCGTCGATCAATTGTGCGGCCTGCTCGCCTGTGCTCACAGCTCAAGGCTGGGGCGATTTGTCGGCCCGATCAAGAGCCGGAGGTCATGTGGAGAGGAGCCGAATGCCCCCGACACATCCAGGCGATCGGGCGGATGCCGGGAACCGACGGCTCCTGCTCGGCCGCGGCATCACACCGCACCATCGGCGTACGGCGATGGCGGGCCGCTGGCTGGAGCACAGCGCTCGCCCGCTTTCGCCAACCCAACCGCCCCGACCAGCAGCCCAATCCGGTGTCTGCGCCGCGGCGACCGTGCAGACCGACATCGGCGCCACACGCGGCTGATTCCTCGTTTATCGGTCGCCGCGGCGCAGCAGCGTCATCGGTACCAGATCGAAATGCATGCGCATCGAGTCGCCCGCCGAGTCTCGCGTGAACACGATCCGGCCCGTACCGATGCCGAACCGGGTGAGGTCGACCCGGAATACCCACGGATCGCTGGGGTCGTCAGGATGCAGCGGCAATCCGCGCAGCAAGCTCGGAACGGGGGTCAAGAGCCGCAGCACGGGCCTCCCGGCATGGATCCGGACCTGCACCCCAGCGCCGATCATCGAACGGGCACGAAGATCAGTGAGGGCGCCGGGCAGGCGGTAGTAGCCGCAGATCTCGTTCCAGATCTCCGGATGGTGACCGGCATCGGTTCGAATCGCGTCGGCGCGCACACCCAGCAGATCATTCATCAACTCGGAAACCTCCGCGGGTAGCCACAGCATGGCACGGTGCGCGCCGTTGGTGCTTGCGAAGATCCCGAGCCCGTCGTCGGGCGCGACCCAGATCTGGGAGTCGAACCCGGGCAGTATGCCCTGATGTTCGACGATTCGATGACTACCCGCGACGCCACGGAAGAAAGCCAGACCCATCCCCGGTATCCGCCGATCCGGCTGATACTGCGGCTCGAACATCGTCGCCAGCGTGCTGGATTCGACAACCGCGCCGAATTCGTTGGCCCCGCCGCCGGAGAGCGCTGCCAGATAGCGCGCCATGTCGCGGGGCGTCGAGTAGGCCGACGCGGCTCCAGCGGTCACCATCTCGCGAAGGGTGATGGCGCGTGGTCCGCTGCCCCGCAGGTGGTAGCCCGTCGCGAGGCGTGCGCGCATACTCGGCGTGAGCTCCAGGTCGGTATCGGTCATGCCGAGTGGTCGGAAGATGTTCTCGCGCAGATACTGTGCCAACGAGGTTCCACTGACGTCCGCAATGATCTGCCCGAGCGCGGCGAACCCATGGTTGGAGTAGGTCCACCGAGTGCCCGGTTCGGCCCGCAGGCGCAAGCCGGCTCGGTAGTAGTCCGCCAACGCTGGGATCGGCGTGCCCGGATCCACGCTCTCACCGAAGTCCGGCCGCAAAACCCGTGCGGGATGCGCTGTCTCGCCGATCCCTGCGGTGTGGGTCAACAAGTGGCGCACGGTGGCGGGCCGAAAAGCGGGGTCGGCGGGAACGAGTGGGAAGGCGCGCAGGTACTTCTCCACCGGGACATCGAGGTCGACCAGGCCCCGCTGCACCAGCTGCATAACCCCGAGTGCGGTGAACGTCTTGGTGATCGACGCGACCCGCACCACCGTATCCACGGTCATCGGCCGATGCGCGGCGAGATCGGCGAAACCGTTGCCGGAGAAGAACTCCAACTTCCCCGCCCGCACGACCGCCAATGCCGATCCCACCATCGCCCGACGAGCCGGCAAAGCTTCGACCCGATCCCCCACACTGTTTCGTTCGATCACTGACATCGCGACTCCGATCGTCTCCTGGGTAGGGCCGTTCATCACCGCCGTGACCCCCGCGGCGCGGTATGCGCGTGCAGCGTTTCGAGCCGACTCACGTATTCCTTCTCATCGATCTCGCCGCGCGCGAAGCGCTTCGCGAGCAGATGCTCGGCGGTCCGCAGCGACAGACCGGTCGAGGCGGGGTGATCGGAGCGGGTGACCATGCGAACCACCAGTACGAACGCGGTGATCAGCAGACCCCAGAACAACACCATTCCGACGCTCATCCCGGCGTAGTCCCACCCATTGAGGTCGTGGTCGTACCAATACATCATCTCGGGCATCTCCTCGACATCACGAACCGGGGCAGACTGCGGATCGGTTCGGTAGGTAGCACCACTGTGCGCCCGCACGCACGGCGTCGGCAGGGCCGATCGCCCTGTCCTGTGGGTACCAATGACACACGCGCCGAATGACACCTACCAACGACTTCCGGTGCCCCGGCCCAGCGCGGCGTCGGCCGAGGAGGCGCTCGCACCGACGATGAGCAAGAACACGCTTCCGCATAGTTGGGCCAGGTCGGCGCTGGATTCGTGGACGAAATCCCGGGTTGTAGTCGACGAACAGCATTTTCGGATCGCGGTCACCACCCGGACTTGCCGGTGAATAATGCGGCCGTACCTCAGAGGATGGGCAATTTGGTGATCAGCAGTGCGCCGATCATGTCCACGATCATCGGGATCGCCACGAGCCGCGTAAGCAGACCAGCCGGAATCAATGCACCGCAGCCGATTTCGAATACTCCGTCGAGTGCTGCAACGAATCCGCCGCCGAGATATCAGCCTTGTCGAACCGGCCGGTGCCGAGCGTCTCAGGCCCAGCAACTTCAGAATGCCTTCGAAGAGAAAGACCGCGCCCGATCAGCACCACCGAGCCGGGCACGGTGGTCGCAGCGCTGCGGGCGAGCCAGTTGCCGTTGGTGGACATGCGACCTGCCTTTCGAACCACAATTCTATGAGACCCAGCACTGCCGTCGCCTGATCCGCGCCGAAACTGCCTCCGATGGGTCATTGGTCCCGGTAGCCTGGGTACCACGACTCTGACCGGTAAGCCCCGCATTGAACCACGCTGAGGGCATGGAATCGAATACGCCCCGGATCGCGGTCATGTACGCGACCGCAGAGGGATCCACTCGTGATATTGCGGAGTTCATCGCCGATGATTTCCGCGCTCGTGGCGCCGATGTGGAATTGAGCGACATCGAACACGCGCCCGACCTGTCTCATTTCCGCGCGATCATCCTCGGTAGCGCCGTGCACAATAGGGACCTCCTGCCCGCCGCGACGACCTTCGTTCGGACCCACCGCGAAGCCCTGCGCAACACTGATGTCTGGATGTTCAGTGTCGGTCTCGGTCCGGCACTGCGCGGGCCAATCGGGCGATGGATCGGCGGCACCGTGCCGAAGAAGATCGCGGGCCTCGTCGCGTCGGTCGCCCCGCGGGACTATCGGGCCTTCGCCGGGCATTACGAACGCACCGGTGTCTCGCTACAGGCACGTACGCTCTACCGCCTCATGGGCGGCGGACGCTACGGCGATCTGCGCGACTGGGGCGCTATCCGCGCCTGGTCGTCGATGATCGCGCAATCGCTGGGCCTGCCACAGCCGCAATCGACGACGGTCGTGCCCTGACCAGAGGCCTGACCGACCTGCCTCGAAGTTCCAAGCCGGCAACCGTTCCAGCGCTGTGCACCGTGGACCCCGACGCGACGGCCGAGAGTCATCGGGAACCCCCTCGGATGTCCGAAGGTACCCCAGTAAGCGTCGGTTCGGCCCTGTTCGACGGCGCCGTTCGCCCGTAGCGTCGATTTCACCCTCCACCCAGTTTCATATCAGGAGGAGACCGAAATGCTGGCGCGGGTCATCTATGAATCGATGTTCGGCAACACCGCCGCCATCGCCGCTGCCATCGCTCAGGGGCTGAGCGAGTACGCAACAGTGGAGCTGCTCAACGTGGCGGCCGCCGCGGAGCTGCCCCAGCCGGCTGCGGATCTGTTGGTGGTGGGCGGGCCGACACATATGCTCGGGCTCAGCCGAGCCCGGACCCGCCGCGATGCTGCGCAACGGACCGACGCGCTGGTCCCCATCGAGGTCGGCATCCGGGAATGGCTCGACACGGCGCTGCCGGTTGTAGCGGGCACCCAGGCCGCGGCCTTCGGCACGAAGGCTGTGAAGCCATCGTGGTTGCCGGGCTCAGCCGCCCGCAGTGCCGGTAAACGATTGCGGCGCTTGGGTTATGAACTCGTCGACCAGCCGGTGGACTTCTTCGTCGACGGCGTGACCGGACCACTGGCCCAGGGTGCGCTGGAATGCGCCCGTGCTTGGGGCGAACGCCTCGCACATACCGGGGCCGATCGGATCGCGCATCGATTCTGAGGCCGACCCCGGCAGGAGCATCGACCACCGGTCGGCCCGCGTATGTCGGCTTCGTTGGCACAGTCAGCGACGGACATCATCGTCGCCGCCCGGCCCAGCCGAGCACGAGCCGAGCAGCACGCACACCGGTTGCAGCCATCTGGTGTGGCGAATAACAGCCAGTTGCATCACAATCCCGCCGATCAGCAGCACCCCGGAGGTCATCGCGATCGACGGCGCGTGTTGTTCACCGCGGGCGGTAAGCAGGGCGGTCGCTGCCATCGGGGCCCCGACAATGACACAGAGCGCCACTCCGCCGCGGACTGGGCTGTGTAGCGGCAGGCGCTATCGATCGCCGGACCGAAGTCGACGAGACCGAATATCATCGCCAGCGCACCCGCCGCAGCCCAGATCGCCAACATTCCGGCCAGGAACGTCAGTACAGCGCTCCGCGTGCGATTCGCTCTACCTGGTGTGTGAGAGCCATGGCACCGACTATCCGTTCGGCGGGCGGAAGTGAATAAGGGCCGTAATTCAGCAGTGTCGAGGTCAGACGGCGGTCGGTTCGAGTACGTCCAGCAAGCACTGGCGGGCGAGTCGTTCACACAGTTCCGGCATTGCGCCGGGTGGGGTTCCAGCAAGATCCCGTGCACACCCGTCGACGACACCGATCACCCGTTCCCGGGAGACCCTGTCGCTGAATTCCGAACACAGCCGATCGATGGTCCAGGCCATCGGTTCGGCTTCGCACTGCATCCGTTCAAAGCGATGTACCGGCTGAATATCGGTCACGCGACATAGCCTCCAGTCCGGGCGCCCGCGACATCAGGGCCGAAAGGCCTTATTGCCGACGTAGCGGTCCTTTGTCGAGTCTCCGGTGTCCGCGGGAAGTACCGCGAGTGGTGTTCCGCAGGCGCACAGCCACGGATACTCGTCGGCCAGCCGGTAGATGAGCGCGCCGATCAGGGTGTCGCCGCGCAAGCGTCGTTAGGCGGCGGCAGCGGCGGTGACGGAGCCGAAGGCTGATGGTGGTCCCATGATCCGGGTAGACGCACCCGGCGCAACGCCGGTGGTGACGGCGTGCGCGGCCGAGCGGTTCCGCTGCGGCGGACCAAGGTCGTCGCCCCTGCTGCCGAACGACCCTGTGCCCGCCACTGGTTTCGGTGGACCGTACGGGATATGAAGACAATGACAGCTTGCGCGATCGGAATCGGCACATGCTTGGTCGGGTTGGCGGTGAGCTATGAAGTGGTCCTGCGTGATCGTTGCCTCACTTGGGGCTCCAGCGCTGACGAAATCGCCCGTGCGATGCCGGGTGATGACCTACTCACCGACCCGGATATCGTTGCCACCAGGTCCATTACGGTCGACGCGGCTCCGGAGCGGATCTGGCCGTGGTTGGTCCAGATGGGACCCGGCCGGGGCGGCGCCTACACCTACGACTGGATCGAGAACCTGCTCGGACTGAACATGCATAGCGCCGACACCATTCTTCCGCAGTTCCAAAACCTTGCCGTCGGTGACACTTTCGTGCTCGGTGAGACCGGCCCACGGATGCGGATAGCCATCGTTGAACCCGAACGGGCAGTGGTGTTCGCCTCGGAGGATAAGCACTGGGTGTGGGCATTCGGGCTCTATTCGAGCGCCGAAGGCACTCGGCTGGTCAGCCGTAACCGGATCGCGCTGCCCGAGGCGGCGGTGCCCACTCGCATGCTCAGCCGGTTCATCATGGAGCCGGGTAGTTGGGTCATGGAGCGCAAGATGCTGCTCGGCATCAAACAGCGCGCCGAGCGTACCTCTGTAAAGGCCGTACCTGCCGTCAAACTGTCCGACCCACCGGCCGCGGTCGGCGGCCGGTAACGATGGACTTTCGGGAACGGGCCTGAAGGCCCACATCGGCTGGCGTATCGCCCGACGACACTCGATGATATGACCGATAACGGCGCAACTGATCATGGTCGGCAGCCGACAGCGGGCGGCTGCGCCGGCCTGTTGCTCGGCTCCACATGCAATTTTCTTGTGCAGCACGCCCATTGCCCCGTCATGGTCACCCAAACCGCCTAGCGGCGCCATCCTTCGAGCGCGGACCCCACAGAACGCCCGGCGTTCAGTGCTGTTCGGTCCTCAATTGGAGACCTTCGGCCCCAATTCCGATCCGACCCTGTTCAGAGAAGCGCTCCAACGCTAGTCGACTCGGTTCGGAGACCGCGGCATGATCACCTCGACCGACACATCACCGTCCGCCCGCTCGGCCCTGCCGATGCCGCCACTGTCGCGGATCTGCACGCTGGGATGCCCGAGAACAACAGCCTCTTCCGAATTCTCGTGCCGAGTCCGACCGAGTTACCGAATGTCGCGCGCCCTCGCGGTGCGCGATCCTGCGCCCTGTGCGCTCGGCGCTTTTGTCGATAACCGGATCGTCGGCCTGGGCAACTTCATCGTGCTCGGCATGACGAGGACGTCCGAGATCCCATGACAATCGCTCCTGATCAGGGGGACCGGATGGGCGCGTACAAGCCCGAACCCGGCACCGCAATGGCCTCGCAGACCAGCGCCACCGACATGCCGCGTGCTTCGCGCTCCAGCTGTCGCGGTGCGCCCTGACGCCACGTGGCCTGGTGATCACCCGTCCAGACCGAGATCAGGCCAGTGGTGTGCCGGTGCGGCGGTGACCATGGCCCCCCGGATAGGTGCGCAATGCCCGTCGTGGCGGTCGGGTCCCGAAGGCGAGACTCGGAATATGAACGCAAGTGATCGTGCGAGCACACCCGATCTGCGGACCGTACGGATGGCGCTAAAGCTCGCCTCCCGGGCCCCCTCGGTGCATAACACCCAGCCGTGGCGCTGGGTGTTCGACGGCGCACGACTGCAACTGTGCAGCGATACCGATCGACTGCTGCAGTCGGCGGATCCGCTCGGCAGGCAGTTGGTGCTCAGCTGCGGCGCGGTGCTCGACCATGCGCGCCTGGCCTTCCTGTCGATGGGCTGGTTCGCCGAGGTCACTCGCCTCCCCGACCCCGGTCTGCCGGGCCTTTTGGCCACGCTGGAGTTCCGGCCGTGGCCCGGTGCGCTGAACACGACAGCCACTCGGGTGCGCGCCATCCACCGGCGCCATACCGATCGATTGCCGATGTTGACGCCGGACAACTGGCACGACGTGCTCAGCGCTGTGCGCGAACTGGCGCGACCACATCATGTGGCGGTCGACGAGATCGCCGACAGCAGCAGGCACCGACTGGCCGCGGCCACCGAACATGCCACGGCGTTGCGCCGTTACGATATGGAGTATCAGACCGAATTGCATTGGTGGGCCGGACATTCCGACGCCCAGGAAGGAGTCCCCGCGGCCGCGCTGGTATCGGATGCCGAGGCCGCCAGGGTCGATGTCGGACGCAGTTTCCCGTCCACGCCGTATTCGGCCCGCCGAGACGGGCTCGAGGACAAGGCCCGGCTGGTGGTGCTCAGCACCCTAGGCGATGCCCCGGCACAGTGGCTGCATACCGGCGAGGCGCTCTCGGAGGTGCTGCTCGAATGCACCGCCCGCGGCTTGGCCACCTGCGCTCTGACCCACATCACTGAACTCGCCGCCAGCCGCTCGGTGATCACCGACCTGATCCCCCACTGGGACTTCCCCCAGGTCATCGTCCGCATCGGCATCGCACCCGAGGACACCGAATCGGCCCCGACGCCCCGACGACCACTCGACGAGTTTCTCGAGGTCGGTTCGTCTTGACCGATGGCCGCTGCCGTTTGTTGCGCTATCCGGCCGTGGTGAGGAAATCGATGGAGGCCAGGTGCAGGTAGTCGGCCTCATCGATGCGGACTCCGGTTGTGCGGGTGAGCTTTTCGACGAAGGCGAGGGAGTCGCGATCCAGAGCGGAGCGGAAAGGTTCCCTGTTCGGGCTCCACCGACCTCGTGTTTTCGTACGCCCGGTAGGCCGCGGCCGCGATCGGCAAGTCGGGAAGGGATGGTCGAAAGTCCCTCGGCCTGCGTCGGTTCGGCACTGTGTGCGGCCGTCGGGCGGCCGTAGCGTCGGGAGCGCAGAAGTTTCCGCAGGTATCAGTGCAGAGGGAGACCGAGATGCGGATCCGGGTCGTCTACGAGTCGATGTTCGGCAACACCGCCGCCATCGCCAAGGCCATCGCAGCGGCATTGGGCGAATACGGCGAGGTGGAGGTGTTGGATGTGGCCGCCGCTGCCCAGCGCCCCGAACCGACGGTGGATCTGCTGGTGGTCGGTGCCCCGACACACGCCCTCGGGATGAGCCGGGCTCGGACTCGGCGCGACGCGGCGAGCCGGACCGAGGCACCGGTCGCGGTCGATATCGGCATGCGCGAATGGCTCGACGCGGCACTGCCGGTGCCGCCGGGCTCCCGGGCCGCCGCCTTCGCCACCAAGGCCGCGAAACCCACCTGGCTACCGGGATCGGCCGCACGTGGTGCCGGAAAACGGTTGCGGCGCCTGGGTTATGAGCTCGTCGACCGACCGGTGGACTTCCTCGTCGACGGCATCCTCGGCCCGGTAACGCCGGGTGAGTTGGAGCGCGCGCGGGCTTGGGCAGACCGCCTCGCCCGCGCCGAACTCGGCCATATCGCGCACCGGTCCTGAGGCCAGAGATGTCATATCGGGTCGAGGTCGTCGAATCGAACACCACCACCATGCTCGAACTGCGCCGCTCGGTGCGCGGCGACTTTGCCGGCGACGATATCCGGGAGGGGATGCGAGCACTCTACGAGTTAGCCGAACGCACCGGAATCGCGCCGGCCGGACCACCGTCGACGACGTATCTGGGTATGCTCGGACCAGGTATGACCACCGAGGTGGACTTCGGTCTCCCAGTGACCGACGGCGCACTCGACGGCACCACTGAACAAGCCGGCTTGCGCCGTCCCGAGCCGAGGCTGTGCGCCAGCACCAGGCACCACGGCGACTATCGACACATCGGTGACGCGTACCGCGCGTTGGACGACTGGATCCGATGCTCCGACTATCAACCGATGGGGCCACCGACCGAGGTGTATCTGGTGGCGCTGGACGCCGCTGTGCGGACCGGGGATCTCGTGACCGAGATCCGCCGGCCGATCGCCGCCACCCTCGCTGTGCGGGTGCAAGCGCTGTTCGCCGACGCCGTCTCGGAACTGCGAAAGGCATTGGCCGAACAGGGTTTCGGCGTTATGACCGAGATCGACGTGCGCGCCACGCTGCAGACGAAGCTCGGTGTGCGGATGGACGACTACCTGATTCTCGGCGCCTGCCACCCGATCCTCGCGCAGCGTGCGCTGATCGCCGATCCCCGGGTCGGACTGCTGCTGCCGTGCAACGTCGTAGTGCGCACTGACGGCGACACCACCCTCGTCGAAGCG
Organism: Nocardia sp. NPDC049737; assembly: GCF_040674755.1. NCBI lineage: Bacteria > Bacillati > Actinomycetota > Actinomycetes > Mycobacteriales > Nocardiaceae > Nocardia > Nocardia sp. NPDC049737. Next base: position 195,514 of record NZ_JBFANH010000015.1, read on the forward strand.
GTCGACCCGGTGTTGCTGCTGTGCGGCGAGGTCCTGCACCACACCGACCGGCCGGAGCTGCGTGCGGTTGCCCGAGAAGCACGCGACCGATTGGCGGCTGCCCTGGCGACCGCGAAAAAACGCCTGGAGACGGCGGAAAAGCGATCGCCCGATCCGAAGTAGTCCAAGTCCGTCAGTCAGCAGGCGGTCGCCTCGGCGACCCCTACCGTCGATGGAGCCAACACATCCTCGACCGCCCGACGAGGTGTGCGGGGTAACTGTCCATCGCTCGTCGGTGCCCAGCCGACTCTGATCACGGCTTGGGGGTAGCCGTAATTGTTCAGGACGCCGGCACGGACACGGTCCCGCAGTGTCGGTGTCTCGAGCGGTTCGGTCAGCAGACAGGTGGCCAACCCGACATTCGTCGCGGTCAGCAGCACCGCGCTCAACGCCTCGCCCGCGCACAATCGCGAGAGCAGATCGTCGGCGGAGGTGCCGACTACGAGCAGCTCGGCAAAGTCGCATTCGTGTGCGGGCACCGCGGCCGTGGCCGGTCCGTCACGCCATTCCGGCGGCTCGAACCGGTATTCCGGCTCTCCGGCGTGCTGCTCCGCCGCGGCCCGCATCGCTTCGACCACGTAGTCGCGCGACCGGTCGGTCACCTGCCGCACGGTCGCCCCCAGGATCGCCGCGCGCTCGGTGACCAATCCGAGGTACCCGGGCGGCACCGGCCTCTCAGTGAAGAGCCTGCGATCGGTTCGTCTGCGGGTGATGGCGGCGCTCAACTCGATTTCATTCGGGGTTCGCCGATGGCGCACCGGTTCGATCGATGCCAGATGGTTCGGTTGCGCCGGATTCGGCAGCCGTCGCACCACTGCTGACCAGCCGAGCGCGGCGAACGCGACGCGCAGATGATGCAGCGCGGCACCACAGCTCAAGACGAGATCGCGTTGGTCGAGGTCGGGAGGGGGCAAAGCCCGGGGCGGATCCAGATACAGGTGGACGCTGCGGTCCGCGATCCGCCATCGCCATGGTTGGGTGTTGTGTACCGACGGCGCCCGCACCGCGAGCGCTAGTGCAACCCGCACGCTGTGATCATCGGGCAGTCCGTGGTCCATCGTCATCCTTTCTTTCCTCCCAATTCACGCTCTCACCGCGGGGATACCGCAGGTAGGGCAAGACGCCCCATCCTGGCGGGACTTCCAGGACGCCAGCTACGGTCGGCCGCCGGCAACGGGAGTGCGCAGACGGTCCAGAAGTCCCGTCACATCAATGACCTTCGGCCATCACGCTGGGGCGCCTGTTGCGAAATCCTGAGTACATCAGCAGGAACCGCTGCGCGTCAGCGATAAGGAGGTGGGCACCATGCCCGATTTCCATGGCCGAAGCGCCGTCGTCACCGGCGGGGCGCACGGCATCGGCGCGGTCATCGCGCAAACGCTCGTCAAATCCGGCCTGCGCGTCGTGGTGGCCGACCTCCTCGACACCGAGGGCACCGCGACGGCCGAATCCCTAGGTCCGACAGTGATGTTCCGGCACCTCGATGTCACCGACGAACATGGTTGGCGGCGGGTACTCGACGACGCCGAAGCGGACTTCGGACCACTGGCCGTTGTGGTGAACAATGCGGGCATCATCGACTTCGGCGGTATCGAGTCCGAATCCCCCGCGATGTTCCGGCACGTCGTCGATGTGAACCTGTTCGGCGCCTGGCTCGGTATGCATCTGGCGGCCCCGCGGCTGCGCGCGAATGGCGGAGGTGTCATTGTCAACATTTCCTCGACCGCGGGTCTGATGGGCTATTCCGGGATCGCCGGTTACGTTGCCAGCAAATGGGGCCTGCGCGGGTTGACCAAGGCCGCCGCACTCGAACTCGGCGACGCCGGTATCCGGGTCTGCTCGGTGCACCCTGGACCGATCCACACCCCGATGACAGCCGGCTTCGATACCAGTATTGCCGCGGCCCAGCCGCTTCCGCGTTTCGGCGAGCCAGAGGAGGTCGCGGCGATGGTCGGCTTCATCGTCAATGAGGCCACCTTCTCGACCGGATCGGAATTCGTCATCGACGGTGGCGCTACCGCAGGCATGACACTCGTCGAACCCGCTGAAGCGCACGGAACATGGCAGTGACCCCAGCCGCGTCCGCGCAGCTGCGCAAAAACACATCGGTGTCATGGGTGCTGCGCGGGGAGGTTTACACGGCGCCCCATGGGGTAAAGGTCATGCGAAAATGGGGGGATGGATGGCGGCATGTCCACCGGACCCGGCCAAACTCCGGTGACGGAGACCCTGGCCCAGCTGCGACTTCGTGAATTGCTCGGCGAAGTCCAGGACCGGATCGTCCAGATCGTCGGTGTCCGCGATCAGATGGATCGCCTGATCGAGGCGATGCTGGTGGTCACCGCCGGATTGGACCTGGACAACACGCTTCGCTCGATCGTGCACACCGCCATCGAGCTGGTCGACGCCGGATACGGCGCGCTCGGCGTACGAGAAACCGATAAGACCAGCAATGAGCTCTCCGAGTTCGTCTACGAGGGCATCGACGACCGCACCCGGGTCATGATCGGCGATCTGCCGCGCGGTCACGGTGTGCTCGGCTTGCTGATCGAGGAGCCCAAACCCCTTCGGTTGACCAACCTTTCGAGGCATCCCTCTTCGGTCGGCTTTCCCTCCCACCACCCACCGATGCACACCTTCCTCGGCGTACCGGTGAAGGTCCACGACGAAGTCTTCGGCAACCTGTATTTGACTGAGAAGGCCGGTGGCCAGGAGTTCACCGAGGACGACGAGGTCGTGGTGCAGGCACTCGCCGCTGCGGCGGGCATCGCCATCGCCAACGCCCGCCTCTACGAGCAGTCCCAGACCCGCCAGCAATGGCTGGAAGCCAACCACGATGTGGCCACCGAGCTGCTCGCGGGCGGCGAACCGGGTACGGCACTCGAGCTGGTCGCCGAACGGGCGCTAGAACTCACCCAGTCGGCGTGCACCTTCCTCGCCCTGCCCGAGGACCCCGAAGTCCCGGTCGAGGATGTCACCGAACTGATGGTAGAGGCCGCCGCGGGCGTCGGCGCCGACGAACTGCTCGGCGAGCGCATCCCGATGGGTGAATCGAATTCCGGCGAAGCGTTCCGGTCCGGCCGGGTCGTCGCGGTCGACGAACTGCGCTTCCGGCCGGTCTTCTATGAACCATCGAAATTCGGGCCCGCGCTGATCCTGCCGCTACGCGCCGAGGATTCGGTCATCGGCGTGCTCGTCACCGTGCAACCGGCGGGTGCGCAACAATTGGACGAGGCTGGGAAGTCGATGATGGCCGCCTTCTCCGATCAAGCCGCACTCGCCTTGCGGCAGGCGACTATCCAGCGGCGGATGCGCGAACTCGATGTGCTCTCCGACCGCGACCGGATCGCGCGCGACCTGCACGACCATGTCATTCAGCGCCTGTTCGCGGTCGGTCTCTCACTACAGGGCACAGCGCAGCGGGCCCGCGCACCAGAGGTCAAATCCCGGCTCATCGACACCATCGCCGACATCCAGTCGATCGTCCAAGACATCCGGGAATCGATCTTCGACCTGCACAGCAGCACCACCGCGGGCGCCCCGACGCTGCGCAAACAACTGCACGCGATCATTGCCGACATGGTCGGCGAAAGCGGGCTGCGCACCACAATTCGACTCGTCGGCCCGGTCTCGGTGCTGGCGCCGCCACTATCTGAAGACGTCGAGGCAGTACTGCGCGAAGCAGTCAGCAACGCGGTGCGGCACGCGCAGGCCACGACGGTGACGGTCCATCTGCGTGTAGGCGATGACGTCACTATCGAGGTGACCGACGACGGTATCGGCCTGCCCGACGATGTCGCGCGATTGAGCGGATTTGCGAATCTGGCGACGCGCGCCGAACAAGCGGGCGGCAGCTTCCGCGTTGCGAACGGTCTCGGCGGAGGCACGGTGCTGCGCTGGTCCGCGCCGCTGCCCTGAGTTCTACCGGTACAGCACGCACGCTCGCACCTGGCGATGGCACGCGCATGTCCACCATGCAGGGCCTCGTGCATGCCGAATCAGCTACGACAGGAGCGGCCTTTGTGCTCTGCGGTTCGGGACCAACGCCAGGCGTGCCGGACCATCTCGGATTCCGAATCTTCGGGTAGCAGATTTTTCGGAATCCGAAGGGACACTGCCCATGACCGCCCAGCATTACGATGATCGACACCGACTGGCGTCGGCCGAAATTGTGGTCGGCATCGACGGCTCCGAAGCCGCCGATCTCGCCGTCCGAGGGGCCGCCGAGACGGCGTCGGGGCCGCGGCCTGCGGATCGTGCACGGCCTGGACTCGCTGCCGCCGAGGCCGTCTATGGGATCTATGACGTGATCATGCCCCCGGTGATCGATGCGATCCGCCGCGAAGGTGCAGACTTGGTCCGTACCGCGCGTCGGCTGGCTCACCAAGTGGATCCGACGCTGACCGTGGAAACCGAAGTCTCCGAAGCCAATCCGGCACGCCTGCTGATCGAGCTGTCCGAAACCGCGCATCTGGTCGCGATCGGCGCTCAGGGCGCAGGCGGCACCCTGAGCCATCTCGGGTCGACACTGCTCGCCGTCGCCAGCCATGGCCGCGGCCCGATCGTGGTGGTCCGTGACACCGGCACCGAACAACAGGCCCGGCGCATCGGCCCGGTTGTGCTCGGCGCCGACGCCAGACCGGTCAGCTCGGCTGCGGTGGCGGCCGCATTCGCCGAAGCCAGCGAGTGCAACGCCCAACTCGTCGCCGTGCATGCCTGGAGCGATCTGTATTACGACCGCTTCGCCGGACTCCCCTACACAATCACCGACCACGACGCCGAGACCGCCGGACAGGCGATCCTCGCCGAGCAGCTCGCGGGCTGGCAGGAGAAGTACCCGGACGTTCAGGTCATCCGCAAGGTGTACCTGTCGGGCCCGCGCCGGGCACTGCTCGATCGACTTCAGTGATAGAGGGTGTCGATGCTGTCGGCAAGGTTCTCGACGACTATCTTGCGGCGAAGTTTCATACTCGGTGTGAGATCACCAGCCTCCACGGACAGTTCGTGGTCGATGATGTCGAATTTCTTGACCTGTTCCCAGCGATCGAGTTGGGTGTTCAGTTGGTCGATATAGGCGGCGATGACGTCATGGGTCTTCTTGTGCCGAGCGATTTCGGCGAGCGGTCTGTCGGCTAGGTCGTGCTTGCCGGCCCATTCGGTGATGGCCTGGGCGTCGAGGCCGACCAATGCGACGCAATAGGGTCGTGTCTCTCCGTAGACGATGAATTCCGCTGCGTATGGACACATTCCCTTGAATGTGGCGGCAATCGCGGAGGGCGCGACGTATTTGCCTTGCGAGGTCTTGAACAAGTCTTTCTTGCGGTCGGTGATGTGCAGGAACCCGTCTGCGTCGATCTCGCCGATGTCGCCGGTGCGGAACCAGCCGTCCGCGTCGAAAGCTTCGTCGGTGGCGTCGGGGCGGTCGTGATAGCCGCTCATCACACCCGGGCTTTTGATCAGGATCTCACCGTCTTCGGCGATCTTGACCTCGGTGCCAGGGAACGGTTTGCCTACAGTTCCGAACCGGTATGCACCTGGGCGGTTGATGAACGAGGCGGCGGCGGTCTCGGTCAGGCCGTAGCCTTCGAGCACGATGATGCCGATCGCGTCGAACCATTGCGCGACATCACGGTCCAAGGGGGCCGATGCCGAAACGAAGTACCGCAGCCGACCACCGAAGTGTTCACGGACTTTGGAAAGCACCAGCCTGTCGGCAACTTTGTGCTGCAGTGAAACGAGAGGCGACGGTTTCTCGCCAGCCTGCCTGGCACGCGAGACCTTCAGGCCGACCCCGATCGCCCAGTCGAAGAGCTTCTTCTCGAGCCCGCGTTCTTCGGCCATCGTGCCCTCGATCCGGGCATGCGCCTTTTCGAAGATGCGCGGGGCGGCCGCCACGATAGTGGGGTGCAGTACCGCCATGTTGTCCACGATCTTGTCCACCCGGCCGTCGATCGCGGTGGGAAAGCCGATCAGTGGCGACAGCGCCAACATCACCTTGCCGAACGCGTGGGACAGCGGCAGCCACAGAAAGTTCAGATCGTCGGAGCTGAGAACGTTCACGGCGTCGATCGCTGCGGCGCTGTAGGTCCATGCCGAATGCGGCAGCCGAACCCCCTTCGGGGTGCCCGTCGTCCCGGAGGTGTACATGATGCTGCCCAGATGCGTGGGCCGGATCCCGCGGATGCGGTCGGCGACCGCGTCGGGGGATTCGGCGAGCAGTCCGCGTCCGCGCTTTTCGAGGTCGTCGAGAGTGATGACCCAGTTTCCGTCGCCCTCGCCATCGACGATCACTACCCGTTGCACGTCGGGCAGTTCGACGCGGTGTTCGATCAGTTTGTCGACCTGGGTCTGATCCTCGGCAATCACGATACGGCTGCCCGAGTTGGCGACGATGAACGCGACGCCGGTGGCGTTGGTCGTGGGGTACACGGTGGTGGTGGCCGCACCGGCGCACATCACGGCGAAGTCGGCGAGCACCCATTCATAGCGTGTGGACGATACGAGCGCGACCCGGTCTTCGGCCTGCATTCCCAGTGCGATCAATCCGGCGGCGAGGATATTGACGCGGTCGCCGAACTGCTTCCAGGACACGCTGGTCCAGCCCTTGCCGTCAGGAAATCGGAACGCCTCCGCGTCTGGAGTCGCGGTGATTCGGTCGACCAGCATCTGGGCGACCGAGGACGCCCGGTCCTCGATCTTGCTGAGATCGGAAAGTTCCTCGGATTCCCGGAGGAACGTCATCATTCGATTCTACCGAGTCCCAGGCCGAGGTCTGTCCAAAGCGGGACAGAAACCTGCAGACCCGCGTCGGCGGGCCCCGGGCCTGAGTGCATAGTCGCGCGTTGACCGAGGGGTACGGCGAAACTGCGTAACCCCGGACCATCGGTGGTTCCCGACCCGCCAGCGGCCCAGGGAGAGGACAAAGGGCCTCGACATAAAGGTCTTCGTGATCGGTTGTCTTCGGTCGGGACCGAGCAGGCTTATTGATACAGATACCGCCGAGCGCGCCGTCCTTGGGCCTGCGACATCGAGCGCATGCTGCTCGGCGTGGGACACGATATCCGGTGGTCGCCAAGTGTTTCTGCCTACATCGCGTTCAGCGTCGAGTTATCGGAACGGATGTGCGGCGATGCCTTGGCATCGCGTGCGGCGATCGACGGTTCTGGAAGACAAGATCCGCGCGACCGCCTCGGCGGAACCGACCCGGACCGTGGAGGTCTGGGGAAGCACAAGCGAAGCGGTACGGCGAAGACGAAGGCAGCAGGCTATGGGCCCCCGCGAATCCCACATGTCGCAATCGGACCTGTTCTCATGGAACATGGAGCGCGATCCGGTCCTGCGTTCGACCATCGTCGCGGTTCTGATCCTCGATACCGATCCGGACTGGGATCGCCTGGTGCAGACGATCGATCGCGGCACCCGCCTCGTGCCGAGGTTGCGGCATCGGCTGATCACCGTGCCGTTCGGTCTCGCTCCGCCCAGGTGGGCCCTCGATCCGGGCTTCGACCTGTCCTGGCACCTGCGACGGGTTGCGCTGCCTGAACCGGCGACTATGTCCGCGGTACTCGAATTCGCGCGCACCGAGGCGATGACCGCCTTCGATCCGGCTCGTCCACTGTGGCGCTCGACGTTGCTCAGCGGTTTGTCGGATGGGGGATGCGCGCTGGTGATGACAGTGCACCACAGCCTCACCGATGGTATCGGCGGCATTCAGATCGCCACCGCGCTACTCGATTTCGATCGTGCTGGCACCGATCGCGGCAATTCGCCCGAGCTGCCGCACGACAGTGACGGCGCACTGCGCGATATCGTGGCATGGAATTGGTCGGTCGGCTCAGATCTCCTTCGCGGCGGTATCAGCGCGACGCCACAAACCGCGTGGCGAGCTCTCACTCATCCCGCGCGGGCGCTACGCGACAGCGCCGCGTTCGCGACCTCGCTGGTCCGTCTGGCCAAGCCTGTTACCGCGACGCTGTCGCCAGTGATGATCGAACGCAGTCTCGGTCGCCGACTGGCGGTGCTCGATGCACCCGTCGAGCAAATACGCCGCGCCGCGCGTGCCGTGGGCTGCACGATGAACGATGCCTTCTTGACCGCTGTGGTCATCGGACTGCGCATGTATCACGAGCAGCACGGGGCGACGGTCGACCATCTGCGGCTGACCATGCCGATCAGTCTCCGAACGGCCGATGATCCACTCGGCGGCAACCGGATCACGCTCGCACGTTTCGCGTTGCCGGTCGACATCGCCGAGACCGCAGATTTGATGCGCGCCGTGGACGTCGCGGTCGACCGTTGGCGCCGCGAGCCGGCCATACCGCTATCAGGTGCTGTCGCGGCGGCGTTCAACCGGTTGCCGGTCGGAGTGGTCACCGAGATGCTCAAGCATGTCGACTTTGTCGCCTCCAACGTCCCCGGTTCCCCGGTGCCCCTCTATATCGCCGGTGCGCGCATAGACGCTATGTGTACGCTTTCGGCCCCACCATCGGCACGGCGGTCAACGTGACAATGACCTCGCATACCGGAACCTGCTACGTCGCGATCAACGCGGACACCGCCGCGATCCCCGACCTCGCGACCCTGACCGAATGCCTCGCCGCAGGCTTCGCTACCGTGCTCCGTCTCGGCGGCGAGTGCGCACCGCAAGCCGACGCCACTGCCGAAGCATCTCGATCGACACCGGTCTGATCCGGAGCGATCGAACCACGAGCGTATCGAGCAAGTGGACGGAATCTCCTGGGTACCGACGAAAGACTCTGGCAGCATGGGAAATCCGGGCCCAACGTGTGGCGGTGCGAGAGTTACCTGCCCACGGAGCAGCGACCCTCATCGGCCTGTGGGGCATCGCCCACCAAGGTGGGGTCGACCTGTCCGCGGCCCTGCTGGTTGCCGTCAGCCCGCCTGAGGGTGGGACCCTCTTGCCCCTCAGGCAGCAGCCCGTTGACCGAGGGAACGTCGCGAGCGCAGCGGCCGTCACGCTCGGGGCATCGGTCGCCGTGAGTGGTGACCTTCGGCCCTCGTCGCACAGGTATCCGCTCACAAGACTCGACATCGTACGAATACTGCGATCGGCAGGGGGCCTCATGAAGCCTGGCGACACCATAGTGATCGACCGCGCCGGCCTGGACCGCCTCGTAGAAGTCCTGCGCGAGGCGGAGTATCGCGTCATCGGTCCGCAGGAGCGCGACGGTGCGATCGTGCTGGACGACCTCACGTCCGGAGCGCAACTGCCCGCCGGGTGGAGCGTGGATACCTCGCCCGGACGGTATCGGCTGCGTCGCCGCGATGATGCGGCTGTCTTCGCGCATTCGGCCGGGCCCGGCTCGTGGAAGCAGTTCCTGCATCCGCCACACCGCAAGGTGTGGGAGATGGGACCTGACCTGATCGAGCAACGCGCCGAAGACTCCGCGCAACGGTTTGCGTTTCTCGGTGTGCGTGGGTGTGATCTCGCCGCGATCGCGATCCTGGGCCGCGTACTCGGCGGTGGGACATATCCCGACACCGGATACACCGGTCGCAACGCGGGCCTGTTCGTGGTCGCGGTGAACTGCACCGAGCCGGGAGGCGTGTGCTTCTGTGTCTCGATGGGCACAGGACCCGGCGTCTCCAAAGGATATGACCTCGCGCTCACCGAAACGATCGACGACGCCGGGCATCGCTTCCTGGTCGATGTCGGCAGCGAGACCGGAGCGGATGTGCTCGCGTACCTCGCCACGCGTCCCGCCGAAACCACTGACCTCACCACTGCCCGGACGGCGGTCGACGCTGCGGCCGGACGGATGGGACGGTCGATGCCGGACGCCGACCTGCCTACTGTGCTTCGCGAATCCCACGAGTCGCCGCAGTGGCAGGACGTGGCATCTCGGTGCCTCACATGTGGCAACTGCACGATGGTGTGCCCTACCTGTTTCTGCACCTCCGCCGAGGACGTCACCGATCTGACCGGCGACCACGCCGAACGCTGGGAACGCTGGGTGTCCTGCTTCGAACTGGATTACTCCTACCAGCACGGCGGCAGTGTCCGGCAGTCCGGCGAGAGCCGGTACCGGCAGTGGCTCACCCACAAGCTCGGCACCTGGCACGACCAGTTCGGCAGTTCCGGCTGCGTCGGCTGCGGACGCTGCATCGCTTGGTGCCCGGCCGGGATCGATATCACCGCCGAAATGACCGCGCTCGCCGAAGGGGGTGCCAGTGACCGCAGTTGACGAACTATCGCAGTTCGCTCAGCTGGCGTCACTGACCGACGCGGAACTCGCCGTACTCGCCGACGCCGGTCGCGACGTCAGCTTCCCGGCCGGGCGGCAGCTGATCACCGAGGGGCAATCGGCCGACCGGTGCTGGCTGATCCGCGACGGCCTGGTCAGGCTCGACGCGCACGTCCCGGGCCGCGGCGATATCGTCGTCCAAACGCTGGGCAGCGGAGACCTGCTGGGCTGGTCGTGGCTGATGCCGCCATACCGCTGGCATTTCGGTGCACACACGATCGAACCGGTACTCGCGATCGAATTCGATTCCGCTCGACTAACCGAGCTCGCCGACCTGGACCCGGTATTCGGCCGTGCCCTGAACCGCATGCTGCTCGAAGTGGTGCTGGAACGCCTGCAGGCCACCCGGGCACGGCTGCTCGATCTGTACCGAAATCCTGGCGACACCTCCACACCCTCACCGCTGAGCGGCATCGGCGACCGAGGAAACAGTCGATGAGCCGCCCCGGCGCGACGACGAGCGCCACCATCGCACGGGGTACACCGGCACCGGGCGACACCATGCTGCCCTACCGGGTCGTCGGCCGAATCCCACACAACCGCGACACCGTGACCCTCATGCTCGAACCGGTTCACCAGGCAGCGCAACGGTTTCGGGCCGGGCAGTTCATGATGCTCTACAGCTTCGGGGTCGGCGAGATCGCCATATCGATCAGCGGCAACCCGGCCGCCGACGACGACGTCCTCGAACACACGATCCGCGCCGTCGGCGCGATCAGCCGCGCGTTACACGACACGATGGTTGGTGGGTTGATCGGCGTGCGCGGGCCGTTCGGCAGCGGCTGGGACCCCGAATCCGCACGCGGGCGCGATCTTGTGATCGTCGGCGGCGGCGTCGGACTGGCGCCGCTGCGGCCGGTCGTACTCACTGCGCTCGCGGCTCGCGACCACTACCGGCGGATGGTGCTGATCACCGGTGCCCGGACCCCGACCGACATCCTGTTCCGAAACGACCAACAGCAGTGGGCCGCGAGCGATGACGTCGAATTACAGCAAACTGTCGATCATCCGGCAGCGGGCTGGACCGGCACGGTCGGCTTCGTCACCGAACCATTGACCAGGCTCACGCTGGATACCGGTCGCACAACAGCGTTCCTGTGCGGTCCGGAACCGATGATGCGATTCTGTGCGCAAACCTTGCTGCGCAAGGGAATCGCCGCAACCGACATCCGGATCGCGCTCGAACGCAACATGCAGTGCGGCGTCGCCCGCTGCGGGCACTGCCAACTCGGACCGCTGCTGCTGTGCCGCGATGGCCCGGTCGTCGACTACGCGACAGCCCAACCGCTGCTATCGATTCGGGAGCTGTGATGAACACTTCCCAGACGAAGACCCCGACCTTGGCGGTGTGGAAGTTCACCTCCTGCGACGGCTGCCAGCTGACCCTGCTCGACTGCGAGGACGAGCTGCTGAGCCTGGCCGGACGCCTGCACATCGCACATTTCACCGAGGCGACCAGCACGGTCGAACCCGGACCTTACGACGTGTCGCTGGTCGAAGGATCGGTCACCACGCCGGAGGAACAGCGCCGCATCATCGAGATCCGGGCGCAGTCACGGATTCTCGTCACCATCGGTGCCTGCGCAACGCACGGCGGCATCCAAGCACTGCGCAACTTCGCCGACGTCACCGAGTTCACCTCCGTGGTGTATGCCAGCCCACAATACATTTCGACGCTGGCCACCTCGACACCGATCTCGGCACACGTGCCGGTGGATTTCGAGTTGCGCGGCTGCCCGATCGACCGTCGCCAACTGCTGGACACGCTGTGCGCCTTCCTCGCCGGGCGCAAACCTGACCTGCCGAACACCAGCGTCTGCACCGAGTGCAAGCGCCGCGGTACCACATGTGTGACCGTCGCACACGGCATTCCGTGTCTGGGCCCGGTCACCCACGCCGGGTGCGGTGCGCTGTGCCCGGCCTTTCATCGCGGCTGCTACGGCTGCTTCGGCCCGATGGCGTCTCCGAATATCCGTGCGCTGCTACCGATTCTGAGTGTCAATGGCATGTCCACCGACGATATCGACCGAGTGTTTCACACTGTCGCGGCGGCCGCCCCGGCCTTCGCGGACAGGAGATCCGATGAGTCATCGCACTAGGCAGTTGCGAGTCAGTTCGCTTGCGCGAGTGGAGGGCGAAGGCGCGCTGCGGATCATCGTCGCCGACGGTGCCGTCGAACGGGCCGAACTGAACATCTACGAGCCGCCCCGCTTCTTCGAGGCGTTCCTGCGCGGCCGCGCCTACACCGAACCACCCGACATCACCTCCCGCATCTGCGGCATCTGCCCCGTCGCCTACCAGACCAGCGCCTGCAACGCACTCGAGCAGCTGTGCGGCGCCGAACTCGACCCACCCCTGGCGCGGCTGCGCCGCCTATTGTACTGCGGAGAGTGGATCTCCAGCCATTCCTTACACATCTACCTGCTGCACCTACCCGATATCCTCGGCTACCCCGACGCCATTACCCTCGCCGCCGATCATCGTGAGCTCGTCGAACGGGGCCTGGCGGTGAAGAAGGCCGGCAACGCCGTGCTCGAACTGATCGGCGGACGGTCCATCCATCCGATCAACGTGCGGGTCGGCGGCTTCTACTCGGTTCCATCCCCTATCGATTTCGCGCCACTAGCCGAACAGCTGCGCCGCGCCCTCGATGACGCCGTGCATACCGCCCGCTACGCTGGCGGCCTGGAATTTCCGGACGTCGAGCTGAACTACGACCTGCTCGCCGCCTCCGACCCGCACCGGTATGCGATCGAATCCGGAGATATCCACAGCAGTACCGGGCTCACCTTCTCCGCTGCCGAATTCCCCGACCACGTCGCCGAAGCTCAGGTTCCGCACTCCACCGCCCTGCATGCGACCCTCGACGGCCGCCGCTACCTCACCGGACCGTTGGCCCGGTACACACTCAACTCCACCCGGTTGTCGCCGCTAGCCCGTCAGGTTGCCACCGAGATCGGACTGGGCGGTGAATGCCGAAACCCCTTCCGCAGCATCCTGGTTCGCGCCGTCGAGGTCGTCTATGCCATCGAGGAGGCGCTACGGCTGATCGAAGACTACGAAACACCCCCGAGCGCATTCGTTCCCGTCGCCCCTCGGGCGGCTACCGGCCACGGAGTGAGTGAAGCACCACGGGGTCTGTTGTATCACCGCTACGACGTCGACGGTGAGGGCATCATCCGCTCCGCCGACATCGTTCCACCCACCTCGCAGAACCAGGCCGCCATCGAAGACGACCTGCGTCGCGTCGTCACAGACCACCTCGACCTCGACGACGCGGCGCTCACCGCACTGTGCGAACGCACCATCCGCAACTACGACCCATGCATCTCGTGCTCGGCGCACTTCCTCGCACTCGATGTGGTGCGCCGGTGACCGGGCCGCAGGCCGTCGTTATCGGCGTCGGGAACGAGTTCCGTCGCGACGATGGGATCGGCCCGGCCGTGGCCCGAGACATCGAAGCGCTGGACCTGCCCGGTGTTCTCGTCGCCTTTTGCGACGGCGAACCGACCGGACTGCTCGATGCCTGGGACGGCGCCGAGCTCGCCGTCGTCGTGGACGCCGTCGAGTGTGAACCGTCCACTCCGGGCCGCGCCTGGTGTACAACTGTCGAGGCCCTGCGTGAACTCACCACGGCCACCAGCTCCCACGCCCTCGGCATCCCCGACGCGGTGCCTCTCGGCCGCGCGCTCGGCCGCCTCCCCCACGAGCTTGTCGTCATCGCCGTGGAAGCAGCGACCCTCGACCTCGGTGTCGGCCTGTCCGGCCCCGTCGCGGCAGCGCGCCCACGGGTGGTTCAGGCGACCTTGACCGAGCTGGCGCGCGCCGGGATCGCAACCGGATAGTCCTCAGCCGCGGGAGGCCCGGTGCAGCAAACCGAACCCTTCCCCGCTTCTTGCGACCGTCATGAATCGATGACCGGCGCCCCGTGTTCCAGTGCCCATGGAGACCTGAGTCCCGCGGCTGGACCACACAACCGTCACATGCTCTTGGTCATCGCGACCGATGACGTTCGGCACCTCACAGCCGAGTCGGTCGGGCGAGATGCTTTGTTCGACAGTCCGATACACACCGACGCGAACATCGCGATCTAGGGGGCAGCGGAATGAGACATGATGCGGATCGGCACCAGTTGGCCTCGGCTGCAGTGGTGGTGGGGACCGATGGGTCCGCGACTGCCGATGCCGCCGTCCGATGGGCGGCCGAAACGGCGGCTCGGAAGGGGCGGCACCTGCTGATCGTGCACGGCCTCGACCTCGCGGTTACTCGCGCGGTCCTCGGAAGCCACCTCACCAGGATGTCCTCGGTCATCGAGGCGATGCGCGGCCATGGCGATCACATCCTCGCCGAGGCCCGTGCTCTTGCGTGCGATATCGCTCCCGATCGCAGCGTGGCCACCGAACTCTACGAAGCAAACCCGGCGAAGTCGCTGATCGCGCTCTCGGAAAGCGCGCACCTCGTTGTCCTCGGCGCCACTAGGAGCGTCAGCTCGCTCGCGCACCTCGGATCGACGTTGCTCGCGGTGGCCGGGCACGGCCACGGCGCGATCGTGGTCGTGCGGGGCACCAGAGAACCGCCTCATCGCGGCGGGCCGGTCGTGGTGGGCGCGGACGGCAGCTCGGTCGGGGAAGCCGCCCTTGGCGCGGCATTCGCCGAGGCGTCCGAGCGCAATGCCGAACTCGTCACCGTGCACACTTGGAGCGACCTGACTTTGGGCGAGTATGCCGGAAATTCATATCTCGAAATCCCCATCGTCGACCTCGAGATCGCCGAACACGCACTGCTAGCCGAGCGTCTCGCAGGTTGGCAGGAGAAATACCCTGACGTCACCGTAACCCGCAAGGTCTCCGTTACCGGGCCACGCGAACAGTTGGCGTACTGGTCGAAGTCCGCACAGTTGCTCGTCGTCGGCAGCCGCGGCCGCGGCGGATTCCGCGGTCTACTCCTCGGCTCGACCAGCAGCTGGCTCGTGCAGCATGCGGACTGTCCGGTCATGGTCGTGCACCCGAACTAGTTTCACACTCCAACACCAGCAAAGGTCATGATTCCGCGGTCGGGGTGACGGCGACGGTCGATCCGGCCCGACCGACCAACGGCATCCATTCGGGGGCCTTCGGCACTGTGCGACTGCGGCCGCCGTGGCCGAAGCTGAGTCATACGCCCGGGCAGAGGAGTCATCCTGTGTCCACGGTTGTGACGGTCACCCTGAATCCGACCGTGGACGTCGCCTTCGAGGGGGACCGGCTGATCAGCGAGGGCGGGAACCGCGCGCGGCGATGCTCGGTGAGCCGCGGCGGAGGTGGGATCAATGTCGCCCGATGTGTGGGCAGGCTGGGCGGTTCGGCGGTCGCATTACATACCGCCGGGCGGGAGGTCGGCGCGCGGCTGGATCGGTTACTCGACGAAGAAGGGCTCGACCACCGGCGTATCGAGGTCGGCTCCGACACCCGGGACGCCAATGTTCCGGCCGGTGACGATGTGCCCTCGAGAACGGGCGCAAATCCCATATCGAACGATATGGCGACGGACGACACTCGCGGTATGACCGATAGCAACCCCTCTTCAGTCCCGTCCGCGCCGGACCATCCGACCGTGTTGGCGGCCATGCGGCTGGCCAGCCGGGCGCCGTCGGTGCACAACACCCAGCCGTGGCGCTGGGAGTTCGACGGCACTCGGCTGCATCTGCGCCGCGACAACGACCGGCTGCTGAGCGCGGCGGACCCGCTCGGCAGGCAGTTGGTGATCAGCTGCGGTGCGATGCTGCACCATGTGCGCACCGCGTTCGCCGCGCAGGGTTGGCACACCGACACCACACGCCTGCCTGATCCGGAGCAACCCGATTACCTCGCGGTCATCGACTTCCGCGGGTGGCCCGACCCACCGGACAGTGTGCTCGCTCGCGCTCGCGCCATCGATCGGCGGCACACCGACCGGTTGCCGATGCTGCCGCCGAGAGACTGGCCGCAGTTGGTGCACACCGCGCGCATGCTGGTGACATTCCATGATCTGGAGCTGTCCGTCCTCGACGACAGCGTCCGCTCCCGACTCGCGGCGGCATCTGAGCAGGCCACCGCGATGCGTCGATACGATATGGAGTACCAGTCCGAATTGCGTTGGTGGGTTGGACATTCCAGCGGTCCGGAGGGCATTCCGCGCAACGCGCTGGTCTCCGATGCCGAATCCGCCCGCGTCAGTGTAGGACGCAAATACCCGTCCGCGCCGCATTCGGCCCGCCGCGACACGCTGGAGGACCAGTCGCGACTGCTGATGCTCAGCTCGATCACCGATTCCCAAATCGACTGGCTGTACACCGGCGAGGCGCTGTCCGCCCTACTACTCGAGTGCACCGCCGCCAAATTGGCGACCTGCGCACTGACCCATATCACCGAATTACCCACCGGCCGAAAGGCCCTCGCGAGCCTGCTCCCCCATCCAGGCGTGCCGCAAGTCGTGATCCGCATCGGCACAGCGCCCGACGACGAGGCCGAGACCCCGCCGACGCCGCGACGCCCCCTCGCTGACATCCTCACCATGCGCCACTGAGCCGCACCGCCCGCTCACCGATATCCTCACGACGTAACACCAGTAGGCCGAGACAACACCTGCCGCACGCGGCTGTGGCTGCGGCCCCCCAGCCGCAGCCCGTCCCAAATCAAACCTGCAGGCCCGAATTCCGCCACGGCGATGGATCACACTCCCGCGATGTCGCGGCGGTCGAAGACCGGCAGGGCGGCCACCAGAGCCACCGCACCCGCCAGCACCAGCCAGCCATATGCCGCAGGCAGCCCAGCACCGAGTGGCCCGCCCTCGATCGCCTGATGGAACGGCGACGCCGGTCCCCATGGCCGCACGGCCTCGACCAGTTTGCTCGCGACGTAGAGCACATACGCGCCGACCGCGAACACCGCCGTGACGGCAAGTGCCACAGACCGTTTACCGGTGGCAGCGCCGACAGCCACTGCGAGCCAGCCGAATTCGATGCCGAGCAGCACCATCGACAATGCTCCGGTCAGCGCGGCGCCGATTGCGATGTCCAAGCCGAAGATCGCCGAACACACCACGATCGCACCGAACAGCACAGCGCCCAGCGTGAACACGGCGGTCGCGAGCACGGCCGCCTGTTCGAGCGCCAAGCGCACGGGCGAGACCCTGGTCACCAAGAGCACCTCGAGTGTGCCGAGTTCCTCTTCGCCCGCGATCGCCCGCGCGCCACGGCCGATCGCGAAGACCAGGAATAGGATCGGCAGCAACATACTGAACAGTTCCGCGTTCAGGAAGCCGGTCCCGGTGCCGAAGGTGTCCAGATTGAACAGCTTGCGCAGCGGCTCGGGATAGTTCTGCAGAAACTCGCGCATGCCGGCCATATCCGAGATCGACGGCCACAACGCGCTTTCCATCAGCACGAGCGCGACGATCCCGATGCTCCAGCCGAGCAGCCCGCGCCGCTGATCACGCAGACTCTTCTGATAGACGTTGCGCAGCATGGTCTTTCACTCCTGTCCATAGTAGGCGAGGAAGACCTCTTCGAGATCCGGTTCATGGCTGACAATGTCGACCACGTCGTAGGGTGCGACGGCTTTGAGCAGTTCGGCGGTCGAACCGTCCACGTCGACGTGCACGGCGACGGCGCTTTGCTCGACCCGCCGCACGCCATCGATTCGGCGCAGTACGCCCAAGTCCGGGGGCTCGCCGGCGAAGGTGAGGTCGATGCGGTGGCGTGCCTGATTGGTCAGCTCGGCCACCGAGTGCTCGGCGATCACTCGTCCCTCCCGCAGGATGGCGACGGTGTCGGCGACGGCCTGCACCTCCGAGAGCACATGGGAGGACAGGAAGACCGTGCGTCCGGCGTCGCGGGCTTCGCGCACCATCGCGAGAAATTCGCGCTGTACCAAGGGATCCAACCCCTGCGTCGGCTCATCGAGCACCAGCACATCCGGCTCGGACATGAACGCCTGCACGATGCCGACCTTCTGCCGGTTGCCATGCGACATCGCGCCGATGCGGTCCGTCGGGTCCAGGTCAAGCCGCTTGACCAGCGCCTCACGCACCGCGGGATCGACGTCGCCGCGCAGGTTTGCTAGGTACTCGAGGTACTGCTGTGCGGTCAGATCGTGGTAGGCGACGAATTGCCCGGGCAGGTACCCGAGGCAGCGCTGGGCGGCCTCGCGTTCTCGGACCGTGTCCGCTCCCTGTACCCATGCAGTACCGCGAGTGGGGCGCATGAGTCCGACAAGGATCCGAATCGTGGTCGTCTTGCCCGCGCCGTTGGGTCCCAGGTAGCCGAAAACGACCCCGGCCGGGATCTGCAGCGTCACGTCGACCAGCGCGGGTTTGCGGCCGTAGTATTTCGTCAGCCCATCCATCCGAATCATCGGGGGCACCTTCCTTCGCGCAGGCGGCGAGACGCCGGTTATCTCGACTATCCGCTGGCATAGGCCCCTGCCCCAGAGCCCGAGGACCCGCTCACCGAGGACGTTCGTCCCCGCTCGCTACACGGCGCACGGCCACAGCCGTCACCTTGTGCTCCGGGGAACCGATCGGTCCATCGGTCTGCGCCAAGATCAGTTCGTTGACCGGGTCCTGCGGAAAGCGGACGGCGGTAAACGCCTGTCCCGGCGCGACCTCTCAACCTTCGGCCCTTGGATGGTGGCCGCGCGCCGGCGCGAGGCCACCTATCGCGCCGATCGAGACTCGATCGAGGTGGCCGGGCGGACGGTGATCCTGGGTGGACAACGGATTGGCCAACGGCGCGAGCATGTTCGCGGCCATCGAGGCGACCTGGGTGGGCGAGCCGAAGCGGATCGTTGTCGCGGTCCCGCCGCACCGGAGTCGACCTGCCGGGAACTCGGTGCCTCGATCGACGAAATGGTCTGCGCGACAATGCCTTCGCCGTTCCGCGCGGTCGGCGAATGGTTCTGGGACTTCACCCAGGTCACCGACGAGCAGGTGCGTACTCTGCTCGGCTTCTCGACCACCGGCGTCGCGCTCGTCGACACCGCGGCGACCATCGGCGCCGCCGCCATCGACGCACCCGACGGCCTCCCACACACTCGGGTGCTCGAGGAACTCATCGGCAAGGCCCGGTTCGTGCTGATCGGCGAAAGTTCGCAGGGCACACACGAGTTCTACCGGGCCCGCCCGGCGATCACCCGCTGGCTGACCGAGAAGAAGGGCTTCACCGCGGTCGCCGCCGAGGCGGACTGGCCCGATACATACCCGGGTGAACCAGTACGTGCACGGGCGCGGCAACGACACCAGCACCGAATAGGCGCTGCGCGGATTCGAACGATTCCCGACCTTGGTGTGGCGCAACACCGAGGCCCGCGAATTCGCCAACTGGCTGCGCGCGCACAACGCCGGTCACGGGCACGATCCCCGGAGATGTACCCGTCGGGTCTGTGACGAGCGACCGGTGCAGCATGTTCGCGATGAACGTGCCTAGTCGACGGCGGCAGATCTGCGGCCCGGCGATCTGCGCGACTGGGCCGCCATTCTCGCCTGGACCACCTTGATCGCCTCGTCACTCGGGCTGCCACACGCGACGGCCACCCCTGAGCCGCCGCGCACAGGCCCAAAGCAGTCTTACCCAGCCCGAGTCCGCGTATAGACCCCCAAACTGCTGCAAGCGGCAGGTGACCGTCACCCCTTGCGTACCACGATCATCGGGCAATCGACTGTATGTAGCAGGGCGTTGCTGGTGGAGCCGAGGACCATGCTTGCGAATCCGCCGCGGCCGTGGCTTCCGACGACTAGCAGTTGGGCATTTGCCGACTCTTCGAGCAGCGCTCGAACCGGCCTGTCCAGCTTCAGGATGCGTAGCACGGACACGTCCGGGTACCGGTCGCGATAGGCGCCCATATTCTCGGCCAGCAGCTCTTGCTCGGACTCACGCGCGGCCTCCCAGCCGGAATGCGGCAGATCGATGCCGCTGGCATCGCTCCAGGTATGTAGCGCCGTCAGTCCGACCTTGCGGCGCGATGCCTCCTCGAACGCGAGCTCGATGGCGGGCACGCTATTGGATGACCCGTCGACACCGACCAGGACGGGTTTACTCGCCGACACCGGATCGATGGCCGAATTCCCGTGGATAACGGCGACCGGGCAATGCGCGTGGTGGGTGACCGCAGTGCTGACCGAGCCGAGAAGTCCGCGGTGGAGCGCGCCGATCCCGCGGCTGCCGACTACCAGCATCCTGGCCTGCGCCGAATGCAGGATCAGGGTAGAGATGATCGATGCGAAGATCACCTCGGTGGCCAAGTCCAGCTCCTCGCCTGGGGCGGCCTGGTGTGCCACGCGGGTCGCTTCGGTGAGGATCCGCTCACCGTCGCGGCGCAACCAGTCGATGTCCGCCTCGTTCAAGGTCCGGTCGGGGCCGAAGTCGGGGACCGCCACCGAGGTGAGAAGGCGCAGCGGGCAGTGGTGCAGCGCGGCATCGACCGCCGCCCAGGCGACCGCCTGATATGAACTGGCCGAGCCGTCGACCGCCACAATTATCTCCGGCACTGTGGAATTGCCCATGGTCGTTCCCTTCATTGCCTGTCCTCTGTTATCGGGCGGTTGAGATTTCGCCATTGCTGGTCCCACTGCATCCGACGGCGACGCTCGAGCAGCCATACGGTGCCCTGTAGCAGCAGCCATGCGACCACCCAGGTGCCGCTCAGCACCACGACACCGACGCCGATGCCGGTCATCGCGGCGACATTGGACGGCTGTGGTGGGCCCGTCGGAGCGCCCTCGGGTCCCAGCCACACCGTCACGTGATCACCGATCGCGGCACTGCCACGCACCCGCACCGTCGCGGTACCGGGTCGGCCATCCCGGAGCCACTGCACCCGTGCCTCGAGCAGATGTGAAGACATCAGCTGGGGTTCCTCCGTGATCACCGCGCTGACAGCGGACTTCGCCGCGTTCTCGGTGCGGATCCGAGCGGCCGCGCCGGTATAGGCCGTCGTCCCAAGCGTTCCGGCAACCGGAATCGCGACGAGCACCGCGACGACGACTATGATCCGCAGCACGGCCTCGATCCGATCCAACGGCCGCAGTAGGGGATTCGGACGCCACAGTCGCAACCACCACACCCGCAGCAGCGGTGACCACGCGCCACGGACGGCGAACACCGAGTCCTCCGACAACACCAGTCACCTTCTTCCGGTGGCATTTGTCCTGACTCGAGCATCGCGCGTTGGCGCGTACGCGAGCAGAGAAGAAGGTCATCGCTCCCCAGGGTCCACCGACCTCGCTTTCTCGGCCGCCTGGTAGGCCGAAATCGCGCTCGGCAAGGTCGGGTACAGGTGGTCCACGCCGAGCTTCGCGGTCAGCCCGGCCGCATCCAGATCGACGCGCAGATCTGTCGCGGGCCGAGCGATCGGGCAGCAGTTTCAGCATTGCGCGGGGGTTGACCTGGTCGTGCCCCTACCCTGAGCGCCCCTGCGCTGCTTGCCGTCCACGATGGCATGAATTGTCTTTAGGCCCTGTGGTTGGGGACCAACGACAGCCGTGCCCGGCCAGTACGGATTCCTAATGTATGGGTAACCGGATCATCGGAAGTGAAGGGACACCGCGCTCATGGCCACCCCGAACAACGATGATCCGCACCGACTGACCTCGGCCGAAGTAGTCGTCGGCGTCGACGGTTCCGAAGCCTCCGACCTCGCCGTCCGCTGGGCCGCCGAAACGGCCTCACGCCGGCAACGCCGACTACGCATCGTGCACGGCCTCGATCTCTCCTCGATCAGGGCGGCGTTCAGTGCGCTACCCGGTGTGCTCGGGAAGATCCGCGGACGCGGCCAAGACTACGTGCTGATGGCCCAGCGCCTGGCCCATCGGGTCGACTCCACCCTGGCCGTGGAAACCGAAGTCTCCCAGGCAAATCCGGCCCAGCTGTTGATCCACCGATCCGAAGCCGCGCATCTTGTCGCGATCGGCGCGGCGGGCACCGCTGGTACGCTCACCCACCTCGGCTCCACCCTGCTCGCGGTGACCAACCACGGCCACGGCACCATCGTGGTACTCCGCGACACCGGTACCGAACAGCAGACCCGCGACGCCGGTCCCGTCGTCGTCGGCGTGGACGGGAGCCCGGTCAGCGAGGCCGCGATCGCGGTCGCGTTCGCCGAGGCGGACGAGCGTGAAAGCCAACTCGTCGCGGTCCATGCCTGCGGTGAGCTGTACCTCGACATCTTCACCCCATTCCCCAGCATCCGCTCCGACCGCGACATCGAGACCGCGGGACAGGCGCTCCTTGCCGGACAGCTGACGACGTGGCACGCGAAATATCCGGACATCCATGTCATCCGGAAGGTGTACCTATCCGGGCCTCGCCGACCGCTGCTCGACTGGTCGAAGTCCGCTCAACTTCTCGTGGTCGGCGGCCGGGGCCGGGGCGGATTCCGCGGGCTGCTGCTCGGCTCAACCAGCAACGCACTGGTGCAGACCGCGCAGTGCCCGGTCATGGTCGTCCACCCGGAGTAAGCCCCGCTCCGACAGGAAGGTAGCGACATCACATGTCTGCCAACGCCATCAACCCTCCCGTCATGGTCGGCATCGACGGCTCCGAAACCGCCGCCGCGGCCACCCGATGGGCCGCCGTCGACGCTGTCCACCACCGCGCACCTCTGCACATCGTGTACGGCATCGCCGCCCCGGTCGACTTCGGACCGAACATCGCTTTCCGTGATATCCACTAGGACATGTATCGGCAACAAGGTGCGGCCGCCGTCGCCGCGTCGAGTGAGTTCGCCACGGTGGCCGCCACACCGGTCGGTGACCTCGACATCACCACCTAGGTGGTCGAGGACCCACCGATCCCCGGCCTGATCGACCGCTCCAGCCGATGCCGCCGCTGTCGCGGCTCTGCACGCTGGGAGGCCCGATCAGGACGGCCTCTTCCGAAAAACCAGTGAGCACACCGAAAGGGGTTTGCGCCATGCCCGGATTCGCCGCACCCGCCGAGCTACGGGAAACCCATACCGGACTGGTTGTTCTGTACGGGGACCGGGCCTACAAGGTAAAGAAGGCCGTCCGCACCGACTTCCTCGATTTCAGCACGCCGCAACTGCGCGAGCACGCCTGTGTCAGGGAACTCGAATTGAATCGCCGCCTGGCTCCGGACGTATATCTCGGCCTGGCCCATCTCAGCGACCCCAGCGGCTCCCCCGCCGAGCCGCTGCTGGTCATGCGCCGCATGCCCGAAGACGGCCGTTTGTCCAACATCCTGGCCGACCAGGCTAAGAGCACAGCGGAGCTGTCGGCGCTGGCACAGATGCTGGCAAGCTTCCACGACAGGGCCCGTCGCGGACCGGAGATCGACGCGGAGGGCACCGCGGACGCACTGCGCCATCGGTGGCAGGTGCTGCTGGGCAGTCTTGCCGAACAGCGGGCAGACGTCGCCGATCCGGATCTCCTCGACCGGATCGACCGGCTCGCGATGCGCTACATCGACGGCCGAGAACCGTTGCTGAACAATAGGATCGCCGACGGGCACATCGTGGACGGGCACGGCGACCTGCAGGCCGAGGACATCTTCGAACTGGCCGACGGCTTCCGCATCCTGGATTGCCTGGACTTCGACGACCGGCTGCGTTACGTCGACCGCCTCGACGACCTCGCGTTCCTGGCCATGGATTTGGAGTTCCGCGGGCATACCGAACTGGGCGAGCGGCTGCTCGACGACTACCAGCGGATCACTGAGGATCCGGCGCCCGCCTCGTTGCGTGACCACTACGTTGCCTACCGGGCGCTCGTGCGAGCGAAGGTGGACGTCATCCGCTTCGGCCAGGGCGAGTCCACGGCCCGCGATCGTATGCACCGGCACCTGTGGCTCGCACTGCGCCATCTCGAGCGGGCCGCGGTTCGCCTGGTGCTGGTCGGCGGATCGCCCGGCACCGGGAAATCGACCGTTGCCGTGGAGCTTTCTGCGAGCACGGGAGCGGTCCTGCTCTCCAGTGATCATGTGCGCAAGCAGTTGCGTGGTACCGGTGAGGTCACCGGCTCGATCGGAACCTTCGGCGCCGGAACGTATTCCGCTGCAGGTAAAGCTCGTGTCTACACCGAACTACGGAGCAGAGCCCGAAAGCTGCTGGCCCTCGGCCGCTCAGTGATCCTGGACGCCAGCTGGATCGACGTCGACGAGCGGCAGCGTACCGCCACACTCGCGGCCGAGGCGAACGCCGACCTGCTGCAACTGCGGTGCCAATGCCCGCCCTCGGTGGCGGAGCGCCGCATCCGTCTGCGCGGCGACGGCGATTCCGACGCGACCACCCAGATCGCCGCCGACATGTCGGCCATCGCAGCGGTCTGGCCTCAGGCGCTACCCGTGGACACCAGTCTGATGCTTGCCGACACCACCGCCGTAGCACTTTGCGCGTGGCACAACATTATTCACACTGAAAGGCAAGGGGCTTCGGTCACCAATCAAGGGTCGAACTCCGACCCGCGATCACGAACACCGCCCTAGGCTGAGTGAATGCTGCATAGAGACACAGCGAAATGACCAGGGTGTTTCTAGTGGACGACCACCATATCG